>CAIXOY010000353.1 GCA_903921135.1 uncultured Gammaproteobacteria bacterium | reverse complement strand
TCGGCGTTTCGGCCGCTGGTGCGGAAACACGGGCGCGGTGAGCTGGCGCTCGATCGCAGTGTCGAGGAGGTCCGGTCGTGCGGGCTGCTGAAAGCGCACAGAGGGGCTGAGTTCGCGGCGATGTTCGACTGATCGTGATCGGCGAACCGGAGCTTCGTCCATAAGTGCAGAGCCTCTGGCCCCGGTGGCTTGGCGTACCCCTGTGGGTAAGCGTACACTTTGAATGCGTACAGAAAGGAGGTGCTCCATGCCGCGGGCGATTGTTGAGGAGAACAGCAGGCTCGCGCTGCGCGTGCGGTCCGAGGACAAGGCAATGCTCATGCGCGCGGTCGCGCTGGAGCACACCGACATGACGGATTTCATCCTCCGCCACGCGCTGGACGCCGCGCGCAAGGTGATCGATCAGGCGGAGCAGGTTTCACTCTCTGGCCGAGACAGCCTTCGCGTACTGGCCGCACTCGAGCAGCCTGCGGCTCCCAACGCGAAGCTTCTCAAGGCTGCCCGCCGCCTGCCCACGCGCCCTTGAGCCTCCCTGACTGGCTCGAAGCCCCTGTCTCGCGCACGCATGATCGCGAGACATTTGATTGCGGCGAACCCGCCCTGAATGACTTTCTCCGTCGCCATGCTCGCCAGAGCAGCGACAGGGGTGCCGCGAAGACCTTCGTCGCCTGCCCAATAGGTGACGCAAGACGCGTTCTTGGCTACTACAGCCTGAGCCCGGCCTCGCTCCACTACGCCCGCACGCCTGCCCTTGCGAAGAAAGGTCTGGCGCGCCATGACGTCCCGGTTTTCCGGCTAGCGCGGCTGGCGGTGGACCAGTCTGTCCAGGGACACGGGTTGGGCGGTCAACTGCTGCTTGCCGCCGGGCGGCGTTGTATCCGCGCTGCTGTCCACGTGGGTGGCGTTGCGCTGCTGATCGATGCGAAGAACCGGCGGGCTGCCGACTGGTACGCGTCTTTCGGTGCTATCGCTTTGCTCGATTCTCCCTTGTCGCTGGTTTTGCCGTTGGCCACGCTAGAGGATGCCCTGAAGGCGGCGGGGCGGTTGTAAGGCGGTGGGACGAATGGGGCTTTGCTGAATCCATTCGCATACCGCGCGCGTCCAATCCGGTAAGAGGGGCAAACCTTGCCCCTCGTCCCACAGTTATCGGAGACCCGACATGATGTCCCGCGCCCTTGTTGCCGCCGCCATTCTGCTGATCGCACCGGAGGCCTTTGCCAAAGGCCCCTGCAAGCGCCTCGACCACGACTTCGATGCTGCTGGCATACAGCGCCTCGCGCTAGAGGTGCACGTCGGTGAATTCGCCGTGGAGGCCAGCGAGGGCAGCAAGCTGCAGTTGCAACTCGAAGTCTGCCCCCGCGACGGCTGGATGGATGGCCCCGAGACCGTCGAGAAGGCCGAGCTCACCGTCTTGCAGGACGCCGGCACGCTGCACCTCTCGGTGGCAGACGACGACTACAAGGAAAAGTGGACCCTGCGCGTGCCGCCCGCCATGGCGATCGGCCTCGAGATGGGTATCGGCGAGGCTGTGATGAAGGGCATGAAGGGCGACATCAAGGCCGAGCTTGGCATCGGCGAACTGAAGATCGAGGGCGCAGCCGCTGATTACGGCAGCGTTTCGGGCGCGGTGGGTGTGGGCGACCTCACGCTGCGCACCAAGGGCGGCTCGCGCGAGGAAAGCCGCGTACTGGTCAGCAAGGAATCGAAATGGGCCGGATCAGGCGCGGCGAAGATCGAGGCCGAGGTGGGGGTTGGGGAGGCGGTGGTGAGGTTGGAGTGAGTCTGCGAAGATTTCGGCGCCCGGCCCGTTACACCGAGCACTGCCGTCAAGCTTGGCAAGCTCTGCGGCAATGGGCCTCAACTGTGGGTCAACATGCAGGCCGCGTATGACTTGTGGGGGGCCGAGCGGGAGATCGATGTCTCGGCTATTCCCACCTTGAAATCAGCCTGAGGTCGGATTTGTATCGACGGTCCCGCTCTCTTCTGTCGTAGGAGCGGGCCACGCCCGCGACAATCACCGTCGGGCAGCCCGCAACCCCCGCCTCACCGCAGTTCACACCTCGCCTCACGCCGCAGCGCATCCACCGCCTTCGCCTGCTCCGCATCCGTGACCACGCGCCGTATCAGCACGATGCCCCGCTCGGAGCGCAGCAGTGCCGAGGGCGCGCTCACCGGCACCTTCTGGCGTGGCTTGCCGACCCAGATATCGAAATCCGCGCCGGGCGCGAGCGCCTGATCGTTCATCACGAAAATGTTGTCGCTGTTGGCGGCGAACACAGATACCGAGGTGTAGGGCGCGCTTGCCGGCGCGCGGATGCGCACCGGGCCCTCGCTCACGTCGACCACGCAGATCGAGTACATCAGGTCAGGGCTGGGACGCACGATGCTCCGTGCGTCGGCGTCGGCCAGCGGGCGTTCCTGAAAGACGTTTACGCCGTCTTCTGCCGCCACCGTGTCCATCGCCACACCCATGATGTAGCGCGGCAGGTACCAGGTGCTGCCCAGATGTGCGAGCAAGGCTACGCCCAGCACTGTGGCCACCCATATCAGTAGGGCTTTCACCGGCAACCCTCCTGCACGATCTTCGGCAGCGCCACCGCGCCAGGTTCGGAATAGACGTCGGTTTCGGGGTTGTAGAAACGCACCGTGAGTTCGAAGTTCTCGCCCGCCCGCACGGGCAGCCAGTTGCCGTCCGTTTCCTCCGCAGAGACTGCGATCGACCATGCGCGATCCGCCGCTCGCGCCACCGTGGTCTTGCTGAAGGAATAGCGCTTCTGCGGGTTGGGAATGAGGTAGTTGTCGGCGCC
>CAIXOY010000352.1 GCA_903921135.1 uncultured Gammaproteobacteria bacterium | reverse complement strand
CTTGAAGCCCACTTCCAGCGAGGGTGCGATGCGCTCGAGATCGGGCGCGAGCAGCTCGTGCCCGAAGCTCCAGGGCGTCTCGTCTTCCGACCAGGGCTTGCAGGCTTTTTCGTAGGTGCCCATCAGCATGCCGCCGCGCTCCTGGCGCAGATACAGCTCGCCGTCGAAATCGATGGCGTGGATCACTTCGCGCCCGGTGGCGGCGTTCACCGCGGCAACCTCGGGCATGTCTGCCGTGAGCAGGTACATATGCTCCATCGCGAGGATCGGGTGCTCGCGGCCCACCATGCGGCCCACCTCGCGCGCCCAGAGCCCGCCCGCGTTCACCACGTGCTCGGCGCGTACCTCGCCCTTGTTGGTGATCACGCGCCAGCTGCCGTCGGCGCACTGGATCAGCTCCTCCACCTTGGTGAAGCGCTCGATCTGCGCACCGAGCTTGCGCGCGGCCTTGGCGTAGGCGTGCGTGGTGCCGGAGGGGTCGAGGTGACCGTCGACGATGGTTTCCAGCGCGCCCACGAAACACGAAGGATCCAGCAAGGGCATCAGTTCGTGTGCACGCTCGGGCGTGATCACGTGGGTCTCGATACCGAGGTAACGCCCCTTCGCCGCGAGCGATTTCAGCCACTCGAAGCGTGCCTCGGTGGCGGCGAGCATCACGCCGCCGGTGAGGTGCAGTCCGGTCGCCTGGCCTGAGAGTTCCTCGATCTCCTTGTAAAGATCGATGGTGTACTTCTGGAGCTTGGCGACGTTCGGGTCACCGTTCACGGTGTGCATGCCGCCCGCGGCGTGCCAGGTCGAGCCTGATGTGAGCTCGTCACGCTCGATCAGCAGCGCATCGGTGCAGCCGAAGCGGGCGAGGTGGTAGAGCACGGAGCAGCCGACGACGCCTCCGCCGATCACGACGACACGGGCATGGGATTGCATGGATTTCTCGTTCTCCTGTGAGCGTTGCGTGTTGTGTTGCGTTCAGGGCTCGCCATCGCCGATCGCGGCCCGCCGCGCGGCGACGTAGGCCTCGAGTTCCTCGCGCACCGCCGCGTCCATCGGCGGCTGCTCGTACTCGGCGAGCGCGCGCTTCCAGACCTGCGTGGCGCGGGCGGTGGCGTCCTGCGCACCTGCGAGCTGCCAGTTCTCGAAGTTCTGCCAGTTCGACAACAGCGGGCGGTAGAAGGCGGTTTCGTAGCGCGCGAGCGTGTGCGCATCGCCGAAGAAGTGCCCGCCGCTCGGCACACGCGCAATGGCGTCCAGCCCGAGTTCGGCTTCGTCCACCACGATCGGCTTCAGGAACTCCGCCATCATCTGCAGCATCTCGACATCCATCACGAGTTTCTCGTATGAGGCCGTGAGTCCGCCTTCCTGCCAACCCGCCGCGTGGTAGACGAGGTTCGCGCCACCCAGCACCGCGCCCCAGAGCGACATCTGCGTCTCCCAGGCACCCTGCGCATCGGCGCAGTTCGAGGCGCTGGCGTTGGAACTGCGGTAGGGCAGACGGTAGCGGCGTGCGAGTTGCCCGCTCGCCACGTTCGCCTTGGCGTTCTCGGGCGTGCCGAAGGCGGGTGCGCCGCTGCGCATGTCCACATTCGAGGTGAAGGCGCCGTACATCACCGGTGTGCCGGGGCGCACGGCCTGCGCCAGCACCACGCCGAAGAGCGCTTCGGCATTCTGCTGCGCGAGTGCTGCGGCAAGGCTCACCGGCGTCATCGCGCCCATCAGCGTGAAGGGCGTGATCACCACGGGCTGTCCGTGCGTGGCCATGGCCATCAGGCCCTCGGCCATCGCCTCGTCGAAGCGGCGCGGGCTGTTCACCGAGATGATCGTGATCACGCCCGGGCTCTGTGCCATCTCCTCCATCGATATGCCGCGCGAAATCGCCATCATGCGGATGCCGTCGATGGCACGGCCCGCGCCGATCGCGGTGCAGTGGTAGGCGCGGTCGGTGTAAACCAGATTGGCGAGATACGCGTCCAGATGACGCGAATTGGCGGGCAATTCCACCGGCGCGCAGACCTGGTTGCCGATCACGTGGATCACGTTGAAGTGCTGCGCGAGGCGGATGAAATCGCAGTAGTCGGGGTAATTGCCGGCGCGGCGGCCGCGCTCGCAGTCGTGCACGTTGGGTGGCCCTGCCACCAGCCCGAAGACGAGGCTGTTGCCGCCGAGCGTCACGCGGTGCGCGGGGTTGCGCGGTGTCAGCGTGAAGGAGTGTGGCGTGGTGGCGAGCGCGCGATTCACCACTTCTTCATCCATACGCACGAGGCCGCTCTTGTCATCGACCTCGGCGCCCAGCGCGCGCAGCAGCGCACGCGCCGGCGCTGACATCAGTTCGATGCCGATCTCGCGCAGGATGCGGATCGATGCGACATGGATCGCCTCGACCTGATCGGCGGAGAGTATCTCCATCGGCGCATAGGGCTGACGCAGATCCGCCCACGGCAGTTGCGGAATGCCGCCCGCTTGCCGGCGGGGGCGTGCCTGTTCGCGTCGGCGTGGGCTGTCGTTGCTCATGTGCATGTTCTCAGAGCGGTGCGAGGCGATCGACTGCGCGGGCCGTGGCAAGCGGGTCGTCGCCGTGAACCACCGGCCCGCCTTTCCATGACACGGCCTTGGCGGCGCGGATGGCGATGGTGCGGCCGGGGAAGATGATCACCTCGTTGTCGCCGAAGCCCGACATCGTCGGCAGCTGCAGCAACTGGCCCGAGCGGCTGCCCGTCCCCGCGGTGTAGTGGTAGCCCATGCGGTAGAGCCGGGGCGGCGGATCTCCGGGGGCGCGATCGGTGGGGCGCGCCGCATCGCCGTCCTTGTCGAGCGCGCCGCGTGCCGCGAGCAGGTCTTCGGTGAGGCCGCGGTGCAGGATCTGCTTGCCGCCGTGCTCGCCCTTGTCTGCCATGAGCAGCGCGATCTTCGCCAGATCGTCCAGCGTGGGGTAGTAACCCGCGTTGAACCAGGCGAGTCCCTCGCGTCCATCGGGTTCACGGGTGCGCACCATGGGCGCGTGGGCGATGCCGATGGGCCTGAAGACCTCTTCTTCGAGCATGTGCCACGCGTCAGCCTGCGGGCCGCGCACGGATTTGAGGAAGGCGTCCACCGCAGCACCGAGCAGATAGAAGTCCTGATCGCGGTAGCGCATCACGGTGCCGGGTTCCCAGGGGTAGGGCTTGAGATGCGTGTTGATGTGCGCGAGCTTCTGCGCGTGCGAGGGCGCGGTGTACCAGCCGTCATAGTCGGCGAGCAGGTAGCCCTCATTGTCGTCGTTCGGATGCGTGACGAAACTGCCCACGCCACCGAAACCGCTCGCCATGTTGGCGGCATCGATGAAGCGGATGCGGTTCCACTTGGGGTCGAGACCCGGCACGTAGTCGCCGATTTTCAGGTCCAGCACATAGGGCCCGTAGACCTGCGCCAGGCGCAGCAGCGACAGCGGCGTTCCCACGCTCTTGGTGACCGAGCGCACGCCGAAACGCATCTCGAGCGGGTAGGGGTAGGCGCCCTGCGGCGTGTCGGCGCCCTCGTAGTAGAGCGTGCCGTTGTGCACCAAACCCAGCGCTACCTGCCACTGCGGCAGCACGGGGCCGCCCAAGCCGTCCAGCGTGCCTGCCGGCAGCGTTTTGCGCAGCGAAGCGAGCGGCTGTGCAGGCAGGCGGGCCGCGAGTTCCTGCTTTGCCGCCTCGCGTTGCGCTGGGCTGTTTTGCACTCCGGTGTTCGTGAAGGCGGCGCGCGTCGCGCCCCAGAACTGGCAATAGGGGCTGAGCAGGTAGGGCGCGTTCTGCTGCACGAACTGCAGTTGCACTGCGCTCACCTCGGCGCCGCGGTACAGGAAGGTCGCAAGGCCCTGATGCGCGTGGTTCTCGGTGTCGTTCACCAGCATCAGCGGGAAGGCCGCGCGGGACCAGCCACCGTCGTCTTTCTCGCGCCACACACGGCCGAACTGCGGGATCACATTCCAGTAGCTTGGCGTTTTGCCCGCGGAACTTTCGGTCACCATCGTGCCTCGCTCGAGCGGCACCAGCGTGCCGTCTTCCAGCGTGAGGAACTGCAGACTCACGCCCGGGAAGGCTTGCGCGTCGCGGCCGTCGACCACGCGTTTGTCCAGCGCAGGTGCGACGAGGAGTTCGGCCGGAGCGATCCGCAGCGTTCCTTCGAAGGCGGGCGCACTCTGCGCATCCGCGGCGGGCGCGAAAGCCGCATTCGGCACCGGTGCGGTGGCGGAATGCCCGGCAATCATGCGTGCTACGGGCAACACCTCCGCCGCGGGCCCCGCGAGGCAGGACAGGGCCGGCAGCAGGCCGAGGCAGAGTGCAATGCAGCGTGTGCTGTTCATGAGGGAGTGGTCCTCTTGCCGGGGTGGAGCCGGCGTCGTTCGTCGCTGGGGCGGCAACCGTGCAGGCGTTTGTAGGCTTGGGAGAAATGCGATGCCGAATCGAAGCCGCAGTCTTCCGCGATGGCACGCACCGGCGCTGCGGTTTCGCGCAGCAACTGCCGGCCGCGGGCGAGCCGGAGCCCCAGATGGAACTGCCCCGGCGTGGTGCCCAGTTGCTGCGCGAACAGTCTTTCGATCTGCCGTGTCGAGAGCCCGACGCGCGTGGCCACTGCTGAGAGCCCCAGCGGTTCGTCCAGCGCCGACGCGATCAGCCGCACGGCATCGGCGAGCCGCGGATGCGTGATGCGGTAGCGCAGCCCGGAATCCATGCGCTGCCCATCGTCCTGTTCGCGGATGCGCGGATGGATGAATTGCTCGGCCACGGCGGCGGCCAGATCCGCGCCGTGGTGCTCGCGGATGAAGTGGAGCATCAGGTCGAGTGCGGCCGTGCCGCCCGAGCAGGTGAACACACCCTCGTCGACCACGAAGAGATCGGGCAGCAATCGAGCGCGCGGGTAGCGCCGCGCGAAGAGCTCGGCGTACTCCCAGTGCACCGTGCAACGGCGACCGTCGAGCAGGCCCGCCTCGGCCAGTGGAAAGCTGCCGCCGCTCACCCCGCCCACCGTGCAGCCGTGCGAGGCGAGTTGCCGCAACTGCCCTTTCAGGCGTGGATGCGCGAGCGTGAGTTGCAGTGCGTCCAGGCCCACGCAGACCAGCAGCATGTCCGGCCGTTCCAGTGCGGCAAGCGGGCCCTGCACGCGCACGCTGATGCCGTTGCTGGCGGAAACCGCGTTGCCGTCGGCAGAGCAGAGGCTCCAGGCATAAAGCGTCTTTCCCGACACGCGATTGGCGGCACGCAAGGGCTCCAGCGCTGCGGAAAAAGCCATCATCGAGAACTGCGGCAGCAGCAGGAAACCGAGGCTGCGCGTGGGCTGCGCGGCGTCCCCGGACGCGACAGTGGCGTCCTGGCGCGCGCGAGCGCTACGGGGCTGCGCAGTCCTGCCCGGGGGTGTCACCGATGCCGCACTCCGGTGTCCTTGGATAACCGCATGATGGCACGGGATCGCATCGGGCCATGACGCCATCACGACGATTTGTTGAGCTTCTGCGACATCCCCCGCAGGGGTCTCATCGGGTCGCGGCTCGGCACGGCTTGGTGTCAGAATGCGCCGCAACCCGCCGGGCCCGTGGACAGAGCATGCGTGAGAACAATCTGAAGGCCATCGGCATCATGCTCGCGGGGGTGGCGTTTTTTGCGTTCCTCGATGCCGGCCTCAAGCATCTGACCGAGAGTTACTCCGCGATACAGGTGGTGAGCCTGCGCTGCTGGGCATCGGTGCCTTTCATCCTGCTGCCGCTGCTGTTGCTCGGGCGCGCGCGGGAGTTGCGCATCGCCGATGCCCGTCCCTACCTCGTGCGCGGGGCGCTCGGTGTAGGCACGATCTGGGGCTACATCTACGCGCTGTCGGTGCAGTCTCTCAGCGTCACCTACGCGACCTACATGAGCGCGCCCTTGCTGGTGGCGGCGCTCTCGGTGCCCTTCCTGCGCGAGCGTGTGCCGCTGCGGCGCTGGTTGGCGATCGCGGTGGGGTTCGTGGGCGTGCTGGTGGCGCTCGATCCCTCCGGCGACGTGAACCTGATGGGCGCGGCTGCCGTGCTTTTCAGCACGGTGTGTTATGCCTTCACGGTGATCGCGGTGCGCTTCATCGGCAAGGTGGATTCCACCGCGGCGATCGTGTTCTGGCATCTCGTGTTTGTCGGCCTGGTGACCACGGCCTTTGCTGTTCCCGAGTGGCGGTCCATAGACGCTGCCGACTGGGGGCTGATCGCGTTCTGCGGTCTGACTGGCGCGTTGGGGCAGTACTGCTTCACGGCGGCGTTCAGGGCAGCTCGCGCTGCTGCCATCGTGCCTTTCGAGTACTCGGCCATCGTGTGGGCCATCGGGATGGACTGGGTGATCTTCGATCTCGACCCGGCCGCACACGTGCTGAACGGCGCGTTGATCGTGATCGTGGCCGGGCTCTACGTGATGTGGGATGAATCGCGATCGGGCAGTGCCGTGGATCTGCGGCCGGACAGCGGCGCAGCCTGACGCGTGTGGGAGGGGGCCATGCCCCCGACCGCAGCCCTTGGGG
>CAIXOY010000351.1 GCA_903921135.1 uncultured Gammaproteobacteria bacterium | reverse complement strand
TGAGAGTTCGAGTCTCTTCTTTCGCACCACCGGACGGTTCGCGAGGGCGTGCTAGAATCCGGCCTCGCCGCTTGCGGCGGGGTGGATTCCCGTTCCTGCCTCTCGGTCGCGCGGTTTGAGCCGGGATTTTCGCAGGCGTGTGCCCATCCCCGGTGGGCGCAACCAGGTACAAGTGCTCCGGCTTTGCGGCCGGGACGTAGTCACGGCCTCGTCAGGCCTAACAGCAGCATTAAAGGGAGACTGCAGCATGCAGGTGTCGGTAGAGATCACGTCGGGGCTTGGCAGGCGCCTCACCATTGGTGTTCCCGCGGAGCGTGTGGAGGCAGAGGTAAATGCCCGTCTCGAGAAAGCATCCCGCACCATTCGTCTGAAAGGCTTCCGCGAGGGACGCGTCCCGATGAAAGTCGTGCGCCAGCGTTTCGGCGCAGGTGTGCGCCAGGAAGTGCTTGGCGAGGTCATGAGCCAGAGCTTCTACGAGGCAGTCCGCCAGGAAGACCTCCGCCCCGCGGGCCAGCCCACGATAGAGCCGCGCTCCCTCATCAATGGCCGCGATATCGAGTTCACCGCAACCTTCGAGGTATACCCGGAGATCGATCTCATCGACTTCGCCAAGCTCTCCATCGACAAGCCGCTTTCCTCGGTCGAGGATGCGGACGTTGACCGGATGATCGAGGTGCTGCGCAACCAGCAGGCCACCTGGGAGCCTGCAGACCGCGCCGCCGCTGATGCCGACCGCGTAAACATCGATTTCCTCGGTCGCCGCGACGGCGAGGCCTTTGAGGGCGGTACGGCACAAGGCTCCGATCTGGTGCTCGGTTCCGGGCGCATGGTGCCGGGTTTCGAGGCCGGCATAGTGGGGATGTCAGCCGGTGAGACGCGGATGGTCGCGATCACCATGCCTGAGAACTACCACGCCGAAGCCCTGAAGGGCGCCGCTGTGGAGTTCGAGATTACGGTGAACAGCGTGTCCGCGCGCAAGCAGCCTGAACTCGACGATGCGTTTTTCGTCCGCTTCGGTGTGTCTGATGGCGGGATGGATGCATTTCGCGTCGAGGTGCGCAACAACATGGAGCGCGAGCTCCGGCAGGCATTGCGAAACAAATTGAAGAGTCGGGTGCTGGAGGCGCTTCTCGAGCGTACGGAAGTCGAAGTTCCAGCCTCGCTGGTCTCCCAGGAAATCGAATCGCTGCGTCGTCAGGCGGTCCGCCAGTTCGGTGGCGACGAAGCCCGGTTCGATGCGTCCATGCTCCCCGACGACATGTTCCGTGCGCAGGCCGAGCGACGCGTATCTCTCGGCTTGCTGCTCGGCGAGGTGATTCGCCGTGAAAGCCTGAAGGCCGATCCGGCACGTGTTCGCCAGATGGTGGAGGAGACTGCGTCCACTTACGAGGAGCCGCAGGAAGTCATCAACTGGTACTACGGCAATCGCGAACAACTCGCCACGATCGAGGCGGTTGCACTCGAAGATCAGGTGATCGACCTCATCCTCGGCCGCGCTGCAGTAAACGAAAGCGCCTGCTCCTATGAGGATGCCCTGCGGGCCGATCCGCCCAAGGCCAAGGCCTGAAGTCCTCAACACACACACGGGAGAGCGCAACATGTCGCACAGAGTCCAGTCAGCCTCCAGTCCTGTCACGGCACTCGGGCTCGTGCCCATGGTGGTCGAGCAGACTGCGCGCGGAGAGCGGTCCTACGATATTTTCTCGAGGCTCCTGAAGGAGCGCGTTATCTTCATCGTGGGCCCTATCGAAGACCACATGGCCAACCTCGTGGTGGCGCAGTTGTTGTTCCTCGAGTCGGAAAACCCGGACAAGGACATCCACCTCTACATCAACTCCCCGGGCGGTTCGGTAACGGCAGGGCTGTCCATCTACGACACCATGCAGTTCATCAAGCCCGATGTGAGCACGATGTGCGTAGGGCAGGCAGCGAGCATGGGAGCGTTCCTGCTTGCGGGTGGCGCGCCTGGCAAGCGCTACGCTCTTCCCAATGCCCGGGTGATGATCCACCAGCCTAGCGGGGGCGCACACGGTCAGGCATCGGATATCGACATCCACGCCCGCGAGATCCTTATCATTCGCGAGCGCCTGAACAAACTGCTCGCGGAACACACCGGTCAGAGCGTCGAAACTGTTGCGCGGGACACCGAGCGCGACAACTTCATGAATCCCGAGAGGGCGCGTGAATACGGCCTCATAGACGAGGTCCTGAGCCGCCGACCGGGCAAGTGAGCCTGCGATACCAATTTGGCGAAGGCCTGCTATGCTTCCGAAGAATCCGGTTCCTGAGGGATCGGGCCCCGGAGGCAGGCGAGAAGGCGCCGTTTCGCCTCCCAATGACGCGTCGGAGAGCTAATGACGAAGGATAGCGGCAGCGACAAGAGCAAACTCCTGTATTGCTCTTTCTGTGGCAAGAGCCAGCATGAGGTTCGCAAGCTGATCGCGGGTCCCTCGGTCTTCATTTGCGACGAGTGCGTCGACCTTTGCAACGACATCATCCGGGAGGAGGTTCAGGAATCCGCCGGGGATGGC
>CAIXOY010000350.1 GCA_903921135.1 uncultured Gammaproteobacteria bacterium | reverse complement strand
CGCAGGCGCTGCCGGGGGAGATGTTGAGCCCGGCGGTCTGATACCGGGCGGCTGTTCGATCCAGGACTTTGTCGCGGGCAAGGCCCGCTCCCACACCAGAACAGTCCCGTGGGAGCGGGCCATGCCCGCGACAAAGTCCTGGATCGAAACAGCCGCCCGGTATCAGACCGCCGGGCTCAACATCTCCCCCGGCAGCGCCTGCGTGAAGGCGCCGTTCTCGAAGGTGGGCACGCCGTTCACCAGCGTGAGCCGCATGGGCGCGGCATCTCGCGTCCAGCGCCAGATGAAACCGCCATCGCCATCCGGCACGTCGTGCACTTTTTTCTTTTTCCGCGTCGCGATCTCGTCCAGATGGAACACCGTGATGTCAGCGCGCATGCCCTCGCGCAGGATGCCGCGGTCTTTCAGGCAGAAGTGCCCCGCGAGCTTGCCCGTCATGCAGTAGATCGCTTCTTCCAGCGTGATCAGGCCACGCTCGCGCCAGTACTTGGTGATGAGCTCCAGGTTCTCTCCCGCACCGCAGAGCATCTGCCCGTGCGCGGGTGCATCGTTGATGTTGCCCACCGAGAACGGGTCCTTGATCAGGCGGACGATCATTTCCTCGTCCAGATCGAAGGGCGCCATCTGCACCGTCGACTGGATGCCGTTGTTCACGATCCACTCGGCCATGGCATCGGAGTGGTGCACGCCGAGCGAGCGCGCGTACTCCGCGAGCGTGATGCCCACGGGGCCGTGATTGTTGTCGGAGTTCTCCAGCAGCAGACGGTCGGGATTGCGCATGGGCGCGTGCTCCCAGGCCTGCGTGTCCCAGGACTCACGGGCCCGTGCGCGCCATGCGGGATCTTTGAGCAGCGCGAGCTTGCCAGCCTCGGTTTCCGTGAGCACCACCTCGTGCCAGACGTAGTCATTCGACTGCGCGAAGATCAGCGAGCGGTTCACCGACAGCACGCTGGTGAGCCCGGTGTGCGCGTAGCCCGTCCAGAAATCGAGACCGTCTTTCTTGAACTGCTCGTGCAGATCGATCATCGGGCCCTGGATGAATTTCTGGAACATCAGCGTGGGCACGCCGCCCCACTGCACGCGCACCGGTTTGCCGGCGCAGAGCCGTGCGAGGCGCGCAGTGCTGTCGGGTGCCGTCATGCGCATGAAGGTGTCCAGCACCACCTGCAGGCTGGTGCCGGGGTAGCGTGCGAGCACATCGATCAGCGCGGTGAATTCCGCGTCGTCGGCAAGCAGCGTAGGCACCGGGCGGTCATTGCCGTCGTGGTCCAGGAAATTCGTGGAGAGCCCCATCGCGCCTGCGGCGAGTGCTTCGTCCAGCATGCCCGCCATGCGGGTGATTTCTTCTGCCGTGGCGGCGCGGTTCCACGCGTCCATGCCCATGGCGGCAAGGCGGATCGCGATGTGCCCTACAAAGGCGCCGTAGTTGGCCGCGGTCTTCACCTTGCTGGTCATCGACTGGCGGTACTCGGGCCAGGTTTTCCAGTCCCAGGGGAGCTCCTGCAGGAAGGGCTTCTCGGGGATGTCCTCGAAGAACGAGAAGATCCCCACCATCTCGCGGCGCACCGCCGGGTCATCGTGCACGGGCGCGGCAGAAAAACCGCAGTTGCCCATGATCGTCGTGGTGACGCCGTAGCCCGGCAGCGGGTCCATGTCGGGCTGCCACCAGATGGTGCCGTCGAAGTGCGTGTGGCTCTCGATGAAGCCGGGCGTGACGTGGCAGCCCTTGGCGTCCACCACGCGCTCGCCGTCTGCCGGCGAGAGATCCGCAGCTATCGCGGTGATCAGCCCGTCGCGCACGCGCACGTCTGCTTTTTGAGCGGGTGCGCCGCTGCCGTCGATGACCGTGCCGCCCTTGATGAGGATCGCGCTCATGGGAATCTCCTGCGGGTGTGAATGCCTGAGGACGCCGACCATACGCCCGGACGCCGCCCGCCGACAGAGGGCGGGGATTGCGGTGTGTTCATCCGCGCGCGGTGATCAACCGGGCTGTGCGGGCACCCTGAGCGGCATCAGCACGGCCATCGCGAGGCCGGCCGCTACCGTGAACGCGAGGAAGGCCGCGTCGTAACTGCCGGTGATGTCGAAGAGATAGCCCGTGGCGGGCGTGCCGATCATCACCATCGGGATCGTCACGGATTGCATCCGCCCCATCACGCGCCCGAACACT
>CAIXOY010000349.1 GCA_903921135.1 uncultured Gammaproteobacteria bacterium | reverse complement strand
TCTTCGAGTGTAGAAATCCACGCGGACTGATCGGCGATGAGCGCATTTCGCTCCCGGAGCGTCTCCTCGAGGGCTGCGTGCTGCTGCTCATGCCAGATCCGGGCTTCTTCGAGTGTAGAAATCCATGCGGACTGATCGGCGATGAGCGCATTTCGCTCCCGGAGCGTCTCTTCGAGCGCGGCATGCTGTTGTTCGTGCCACGTGCGCGCGGTGTCGAGTTGCCGGATCCAGGCCGTCTGCTCCGAAACGATCGATTCACTCTGCGTCAGCGCGGTGGCCAAGCTCCGGTTCTGCTCCTCCAGCCACACCTTGCTGCGCTGCAGGGCGTCGAAGCTGCGCAACCAGAACGGAGGTGTCGAGCGGCGGGCCAGCACCGCACGGCGGGCGGACACCATCCCGGGGAGAGCCGATGACGGCCCGCCCACCGCCAGCCAGTCGATGTCCGGATGATCCCGCACGAGACGGCCGTACCCGTCATTTTCGTTGGGCTGTACTCCCGCCGGCCGGTCGTGGTGATGCTCCGGGGCGGCGGCGAGGAAATGCTCCACCAGGTCCGCGAGCGACTGCGATTCGAGCGTTTCAGCCAGTCTGGCGATGCGCCCTTCGAGTTCGGCGCGGTCGCCGGCGTTTCGCCAGACATGCCTGAGGTAGGAGGACATGACTGCAGCGCGCTCGATATCCACGCGGGCGGCATCCTCGGCGATCGTGTTCCGCGCGTGCAGCCTGTAGTCGAGCAGTGCCTCCGGCAGCAGTCGCAGCGCTTTCCCGCTCGCGAGCAGGCGAAGCACGAAATCAAGGTCGTGCGTGTAACGGAGCGGCGAGAAGTAACCCACCTCGCGGAAAACCGAGCGCCGGATGAAATAGTTGGATGTGGACACCAGGAGGTTGGCGTTGGCGAGGGCCAGCGGCAGATCACCCGTCTGATCCAGTACGGCGAGCGCCTGCCGGTACCACGCGTTGGTGATCTGCTCGCCATCCTGGCCGATGAAGCGCACGTGGGTGGCCACGGCCGCAGTGCCGGCGTCCGCGATCATCGCCGCAGCGCACGACTCCAGTCGTCGCGGTGCGTAGACGTCGTCGGAATTCAGGATCGCGATGAATTCCCCGGTCGCACGGTGGATCGCGGCATTGAGGGCCTGGTGTGCGCCCTGATTCGGTTGCGACCAGAACACGATTTCCGGGTGTCGCTCGCAGAGCCGGCGCATGACTTCCGCGGAGTCGTCGGTGGAGCCATCGTCGACGACGATGACTTCGGCGGGCGCCAGCGTCTGGCGGAAGATACTGGCTATTGCCTCACCGATGAATTCGCGATGGTTGTACAGCGGTACCACCACCGAGATCTTCACCGAGGTGAGGTCGATGACCGGCAGGGAGGCATGCATGACCAGGGGATGTTCTTCCGCGGCGGACTCATCAGCTTCCACCTCTGCCCGCCCATCGAGCGGTGCCGGCGGCTCGGCCCGGTCACGCTGGTCGCAGGCATCGAGTTGACGAAACACCGGCCTGAAGCCCCGGAAGCTCCGCCCGATCGCGGCCCACTCCCCGGCAGATGCGTCGGGGGCCGCTTCGTCACTTTCCCCGGCAAGGCCCTGCAGCAATTCGAAGGCGTCCGCGACGATCCCCGGCACCCGGGGGTCAGGTCGCAATGCGCCCGCCTCGAAGGCGCTGTGTCGCAGGTCGAAGGACACGATGCTGTTGGCGTACTCCGCCACGCCGGCGCGTACCCCGCCATCGAACGGTATGCGAAGCGCGCGTGCGACCCGCTCCAGTTCACGAGCGGGTGCATGCAGAAGGCGATCGTAATCAACCACGACTCGCGCCGCTCCCGCGGAGTCATCCATCGCAGCGAGCATGTGGCCCATCCACAACAGGTGGGACTTTTCGGCTGCAAAACCATCCCTTGCAGCGAGAGATCTAGCCACACTCAGCGGGTTTCTCAGGGCGATCACATAGCTCGCAACCGCGCCGGCCCGTTCGATCAGCGGTTGCCAGAAAGGCAGCAGGCGCGAGGCGCGCGGATCCTTGACCGCCCACACGCGGTGCTCGTCGAGGCGCTGCTTCAGGAGTTCCAGCGCCTCGTCGGCCAGGCGCTCAAGCTCCGGCTGTTTCCATTCGTCCGGCGCGATGGGTTCGATGCTGTCCCAGGTCCTGCCGAGGGCAAGGAGCACGCGATCGTCAGTGGAGACAATGTCGAGATCCTCCCAGAAGCCCTTGGCGTTCTGGTCCGGCACGGCTTGCATCAGTCGCTCGCCAAAACCGGCTCCCAGAGCAGCAACCCCGCCGGCGAGGGCGCTGGTGCCGCCCCGATGCATGCCGAGGATCAAGATCACTCGTCGTCCGGGATCCCCCGATTCTGGGCGCATTGCGAGTCACTTGATAAAACGCAGCGGAAAACGGTACCAGTTCGGGCGCCTCTGTGCGAGGACGGACAGGGCCGGGCGGGCAAAAGGGCTGGATCAAAGGCTTGGCAACCCACCCCCGATCTGCCTAGTATCCGCCCATCCATTGCCGGTAAGTTCCCCGCAGCCGACATGACCTGCGCAACCGCCACTCTTCTGCACGCCAACCGCCTTCCGGCGGCACCGTGCCTGCTGCCCGAGCTGCTCCTGCTGCCCTGAGGGGCACATACACGCTTTCACCCACAATCCGCTTTCCTCCCCAACACCCCACGCGGGACAATTGCGCCCGCGAACTCCCGAGGATGTCCCATGAGCAAGGACCGGTTGATCATTTTCGATACCACGTTGCGCGACGGCGAGCAGAGCCCCGGCGCCTCCATGACGAAGGAAGAGAAGCTGCGCATCGCACGCCAGCTCGAGCGCCTGAACGTCGATGTCATCGAGGCCGGTTTCGCCATCGCAAGCCCGGGCGATTTCGAGGCCGTCAAGGCGGTCGCCGACACCATCCGCGGCTGCAGCGTGGCCAGCCTCGCGCGCGCTGCCTACAAGGACATCGAGCAGGCAGCCGCCGCGCTGAAGGGGGCGGCGCGTCCGCGCATCCACACCTTCATCGCCACCTCTCCCATCCACATGCAGTACAAGCTGCAGATGAGCCCCGACCAGGTGCTGGATCAGGCGGTGCGCTCGGTGCGGCAGGCGCGCTCGCATGTCGAGGATGTGGAGTTCTCCTGCGAGGACGCGAGCCGTTCGGAGTTCGACTTTCTCTGCCGCATCGTCGAGGCGGTGATCGCGGCCGGCGCCCGCACCATCAACCTGCCCGATACGGTGGGTTACGGGGAACCCGGCGAGTACGGCTCGCGTGTCTCGCGCCTGATGAACACGGTGCCCAACGCCGACAAGGCGATCTTCTCGGTGCACTGCCACAACGATCTGGGCCTTGCCGTTGCCAATTCCCTGTCCGCCGTGTTGCACGGCGCACGGCAGGTCGAATGCACCATCAACGGTCTGGGCGAGCGTGCGGGTAACGCCTCTCTCGAAGAGATCGTCATGGCGATCCGCACCCGAGCAGACATCTTCCCCGTCGAGACGCGCATCGTCACCGAGGAAATCGTGCCTGCATCGCGTCTGGTCTCGGGCATCACGGGTTTCCCGGTGCAGCCGAACAAGGCCATCGTCGGCGCCAACGCCTTCGCACACGAGGCCGGCATCCACCAGGACGGCATCCTCAAGCACCGCGAGACCTACGAGATCATGCGCGCGCAGGACGTGGGCTGGAGCAACAACCGCCTCGTGCTGGGCAAGCATTCCGGCCGCGCCGCGGTGAAGGCGCGCTTCGAGGAGCTCGGCGTGCGCTTCGAATCGCCCGAGGAGATGGAGTCCGCGTTCCAGCGCTTCAAGGAACTCGCCGACAAGAAGCACGAGATCTTCGACGAAGACCTGCAGTCCATCGCCGGCAACGTTTCTTCGGGTGCAGCGGAAGAGCGGTTCCGTCTCGTGGCGCTCGAAGCCATCTCCCACACCGGCGAAAAGCCGCGTGCCACCGTGGTGCTGAGCGTGGACGGCCACGAGAAGAGCAGTTTCTCGGAGGGCGACGGCCCCGTGGATGCGGTGTTCCGCGCTATCGAACAAGAGGCGGTGAGCGGCGCGAAGCTGCTGCTCTTCTCGATCAACGCGATCACCACGGGTACGGACTCGCAGGCCGAGGTGATGGTGCGTCTCGAACGCGACGGCCGCATCGTGAACGGCGCGGGCGCCGACACCGACATCATCGTGGCTTCGGCCAAGTCCTATCTGGATGCGCTGAACACGCTGGGTGCGGCTCCGCGAGAGCACCCGCAGATCAGCGGCATCTGATTGGTGGGCACGGTGATGGACGAGGCCCTGCGCCGCGCCTATCTCGCCGCGATGGATATCCCCGTGTGGATTCCGCGCAGCGAGCCGGATCCGTTTGCCGAGACCGTGCCCTTGCGGCCGGCGCAGCAGTTGCTGCGCAGTGAGCAGGCGCCGGCTGTGTCTGCGTCTGCGCCTGCGCCTGCGCAGGACGGGCCTGTGCAGGCTGCGCGCCCGGGACGCGGACAAGCGATGCTCGGAGAGAAGCCCGCAGAAGCTCCCCGGCGTGCGGTCCAGGCCGCAGCGTCTGCCACGGCCGATCGCCTCTCGTTCAGCTTCGGCTTCGTCCGCTATGGCAGCACCCTGCTGATCGACGAAGGGGCTCTTTCACAGCGCGGGGAAGAACTCGCGCGCGCGATCTGTTTCGCAGTGGAGCGGACGAAGCGTCCGGCCGAATCGCAGGATTTCAGCTGGCCACCGCGCGGCGCGCCTTTCGTCGCAGCGGAGGCGCGCGATGCCCTGCTGGCGCGGATCGACAAGTTCGGCGGGGACACGCTCGCGCGCGTGCTGCTGCTCGGCGATGCGCCCGCATCGGTGCTGATGGGCTGGGATGCCGCGCGGTGGGCGGGCCGCACGGCGGGTGTGCATCGCATGGAAGGTCTGGGCTGTGCGGTTGTTCTCCTGCCCGGGCTTGCTGCCATGCTCGCCGATCCCGATGCCAAG
>CAIXOY010000348.1 GCA_903921135.1 uncultured Gammaproteobacteria bacterium | reverse complement strand
TCGAAGTTGGCAAAGTCGATCTGGTTGAACGCCTCGTCGGAGTAATGTCCCCAACCGTCGTTCCAGTAGATGATCGGGCCGGTAACGGTGCCCCAGTCGAGCACCAGACGGTCGGTGCCACCTTGCGCATCGACCTGCACCTCGCCGAGCGGCGCACCCCACACAGTGTCACTGTCACCCAGATATGTGACGGCCATAAAGCTACCTCCCTGTGGCGCGATGGTTGGAGACCGTGTCCCCCTGCCACGAGTCGGGGAACCTGTCGGATCCGACCGTACCGCAGGCGTGCGCGCGTCCATTGACGTCGGTCAATGACGGGGAAAGCCTCACAAAACCGTATGATCGTGATCGATCCGTGATCGATCGCGGGGAGATCAGCCGACGATCAGGAAATCCGCAGCCACCAGCGCGGGAGCGCCTTCCAGCACCGCGAATTTCAGCGCTGCCGCGGGCCCGCTGCCGTCGCGGTCGTAGTAGAGGGCACCGGTGGAGGTGTCGTAGAGCAGGAAGTCATTCGCATCTGCGGCGGTGACCGAAGCGGTGCCGGTAACGAACTGGCCGTCGCCCGGGCGGGTCGACGCGCCCGCGCTGAAACTCCTGAAGACGTCATCATCCAGCACGATGCGGTCGGTGCCGGAAGCGAAATCGCGCAGGGTGTCGACGTTGATCGCCTCATTCAGGTTGGTCTCGAACTGGAAGCGGTCGGCGCCCGCGCCGCCCTGCAGGGTGTCGTTGCCGGCGAAGCCGCGCAGGAGGTTCGCACCGTTGTTGCCCGTGATCGTGTTGGCGAGCGCATTGCCAACGCCCGCGATCGCCCCGCTGCCCGTCAGGACCAGATGCTCGAAGTTCGCGGCAAGGCGCAGCGATACCGCCGTCTGCACGGTGTCTGCACCCTCGCCCGCGCGCTCCACCAGCAGGGCGTTGACGATCAGCGCCTCGGCCGCGGAGTCCACCACGTAGGTGTCGTTGCCGGCGCCACCCACCATTGAATCCACGCCAGCGCCACCCACCAGCGTGTCGTTGCCCGCACCGCCCGTGAGGGTGTCGTTGCCCTCGAATCCGGTGAGCGTGTTGTTGAACTCGTTGCCGGTGATGGCGTTGTCGAGTGTGTTGCCGATGCCGGCGCGGGCGCCTGAGGCAAGCGCGAGGACCAGGTTCTCGATACCCGTACTGAGCGCGTAGCTCACCGTGGATTCGACAGTGTCGATGTTGCTGCCCGGCGTTGCATCGGGGTCGGGCTCCTGCGCGACGCGGCGTACCGGGACCGTGTCCGGGGCAGGGTCGGTTTCGATCACCTGGTCAGAGACGTTGTCGACAAGGTAGTAATCGTTACCCGCACCGCCCTCCATCTGGTCCGCACCCAGAAAACCGTCGATGCGGTTGTCACCGTCGTTGCCCAGCAGAACGTCATCGAGACCGGAGCCCTGCAAGGCCAGCACGTTCAGCAGCGTGTCGAATCCGTAGGAGCCCGCCGACTGCCCATCCTGGCGGCTGAGATCGATGCTGACGCCGGCTTCCGCGTCACGGTAGGACACGCCTCCACCGATCACGGTGTCGTTGCCGCGGCCAAGCAACACGGCCTCGAAGCCGCTGAGCTGATCGGTGATGCCCTCGCCCTGCACGCTGTTCGCGGAGAGATCGACGACGATTGCCGAAAGGGTGTCGGAGTAGTCGATGGTGTCGAAACCCGCGCCGCCCGCGAGTACGTTCAGGCCGGCGCCGCCGCTCAGGGTGTCGTCGCCCTCGCCTCCGTCGAGCAGATCGTCACCGTCACCGCCCTCGAGTTCGTCATCGCCCGCATCACCCGAGAGGGTGTCGTTGCCCGAATCGCCTTGCAGCTTGTCGTCGCCCGCGCCGCCCGACAGCACATCCTCACCCGCAGCACCGCTCAATTCCTCGGATGCGCTGCCGCCGACAAGGGTGTCGTTGCCGGCGCTTGCCTCGATGGACTCGATGCCTGTCAGGGTGTCGGTGAATCCACTGCCGGTCACTACGCCCGCCCCGAGATCGGCGAGGATGGCGAGCTGCTGCCATTCGTAATCGGCGACGTCACGAAGCCCTGCACCGCCGGAAAGAGTGTTGCTGCCGAGGCCGCCGGAGAGGACGTCATCGCCCGCGCTACCGCTCAGGACGTCATCCCCTGCGCCGCCGTCGAGAGTGTCATTGCCGAAACCACCGAGCAGGCTGTCGTCGCCGGCCTCGCCGTAGAGCAGGTCGGCAGCGCCGTACCCGTGGAGACTGTCGTTACCGCCCGCACCGCGCAGGGTGTTGGCCTCGAGGCCGCCGAGCAGCCGGTCGGCAAACTCGCTGCCGATGACCGAGGGCAAACCCTCGAGGACGTCACTGAAACCCTCGCCCGAGGCCGCTCCGGCTGTGAGCGAGACATCCACACTGCCGCTCGCCCAGCGGTAATCGGCGGCATCCAACAGGCTCCCCCCGCCCAAGAGCGTGTTGTCGCCGGGGCCGCCGACGAGCGTGTCGTTGCCGGCCCCGCCATCCAATACGTCTGAACCCTCAAACCCGTACAGCGTGTTTGCGCCGGCGTTACCCACGAGGGTGTCATTACCCGCGCTGCCCTCCAACACACGCAAGCCGATCAGCACGTCCGAGAAATCACTGCCGTAAGCCTGGCCGGAGGCGAGATCCGCGAAGACACCCGTTCCGTCCGCAGCAACCGCTACCCAGCGGTAATCGGCAGTATCCTGGGTGCTGTCCCCTCCACCGTTCAGGGTGTTCTCGCCGGTCCCGCCCGAAAGCCGGTCTGCCCCCGCGCCGCCAGAGAGCACGTCGGCGCCGTCGTCGCCTGCGAGGGAATCGTTGCCGTCGAAGCCCTGCAGAGCATCATCGCCCGCATCGCCTTGCAGGGTCTCATCGGCGCGCGAACCGATCAGGGTATCGTTGCCCGCGCCACCGATTACGCGCAGGAAGCCGGTGATCTGGTCGCTGAAGCCCGGCCCCGAAGCCACGCCGAGTCCAAGTCTCACGAGTGCGCCTGCGGCAAGCCAGCCGTAATCGAGGGTGTCGCCCGGATCGCTTCCGCCGTCGAGGACGTTGCTGCCCGCACCGCCCGATACGACGTCCGCTCCCGCGCCCCCTTCGATGTCGTCGTTGCCTTCATCACCCAGGAGCGTGTCATCGCCCAGGCCGCCGCGCAGCGTGTCATCGCCCGCCAGGCCGCTGATGTGGTCTGCCGCGGCCGTGCCGTCCAGGCGCTCATCGGCGGCGGTGCCCGTGAGGACCGAGGCCGCTTGCTGCATCGGAAGGCGTGAGGCGCGCAGAGGCATATCGCGAGTGGACATGGTCGGTTCCCGGGTTGAGGCCGCCTGTAGGGGCGCAGCCGGATAGGCGTCACCTGCATGGTATGGTACCGCCATCCGATCTTGCGGGTTCAGTCATGGCGCGCTGCTGGCAGTCGACGCTGCCCCTTTTGCTTGCAGGACTCCTGTCGTGCGCCACCGCCGCGCGGGCCGAGGAAGCAAGGATCGTCCTGTTGACGGGCGAAGGCGAAAAAACCCCGTGGGAAAAGCCCGAGGCCTGGAAGGCAGCCGCGCTCGGAGATCTCATCTCGGGCGGCCGCTGGGTGCGCACGCTCGCCAACAGCCAGATGGGGATCACGCTGCCCGGGCGCAGCCAGATCCGTCTCAACCAGAACTCCATGCTGCAACTCAAAACCGCCTCCGAAGCGGCAGCTGCACGGCAGACCCGCCTCAATCTCGCCCGCGGCCGCGCGTGGAGCCAGGCACGGCCGCGGAGCAGCGCCGGCGCCGGCACGGCAACGCCGCCACTGGTGATGGAAACGCCCACCACCACGCTCTCGATACGCGGCACCGATTGGGAAGTGGAAGTCGCACCCGATGGCAGCACACAGGTGGTGGTGCTCTCGGGCCGGGTGGACGTGGGCAACGCGCAGGGCTCGCTCTCGGTGGGTGCGGGTGAGGCTGCACGCGCCGAGCGCGGCAAGGCGCCGGTGCGGATGCTGCTGGTCGACCCGCGGTCACGGGTCCAATGGGTCTCGTCATGGGAGCCCCGTGGCGAGCGCTGGGCCGGTGCGGGGGCCGGGCGATATCCCCGCGAACTGGCGCTGATCCGCGCGGGTGATTACTCGCAGGCGCTGCAACTGCTGCTCCCGCGCGCCGCGCAGGATGTAGACGCCGCGGTGCTGGCGGCCGATCTGCTGATACACGACGGCAGGCTGCAGCAGGCCGTGGAACTGCTCGCGCCGCACGCGGACGAGGGCCGCGGGGAGCCGCGGGCGGCGGCTCTGGGCGCACGGGCACTGCTCAGGCTGGACCGCAGCACGGAGGCACTCGCGCTGCTGCGCGCCGCACTGGCCACCCGGCCAGGGGATGTCGAGGTGCAACTCGCGCTCGGCGAGACCGCGCTGCTGGAGGGCGACGCTGCACTGGCCCGCACGGCCTTCGGCGCGGTGGCAGAGGCGAGCGACAGCGGCGTCGGAGCACCCTCGCCGCAGCAACGCGCCGAGGCCTGGCTCGGGCTGGGGCGCGTATCGTCGGAGCGGGAATCGCTGCGCGCGGCGCGGCGTGAACTGAACGAGGCGCTGAGCATCGAGCCAGGGCTTGCCGCAGCCTCCGCGGAACTCGCCACCGTCGATACCTTCGCGGGCAATCTTGGCGCGGCGCGCGCGCGCTACGACGCCCTGCTTGCCACCGAGCACGCGAACTATGTGGCGTTCACGGGGCGCGGCATGAACGCGTTGATCGCGGGGGAGCCGGAGGCGGCACTGGGGGATTTCCTGGCCGCGGGCCTGATCGAGCCGCGCTACGCGCGGGGCTGGCTCTATCAGGGCGTGGCTTTCCACCAACTCGGCGAAGCCGCGCGGAGCGCCCAGGCGTTCCGTGAGGCAGAAGCCCTCGACCCGCGCGATCCGCTGCCGCACATGATGGCAAGCCAGCTCGCTGCCGATGCCCTGGACTACCCGCGGGCCATCGCCGAGGCCCGCACAGCGCAGCGCAAACTCCCGTGGCTGAAATCCCTGGACCCCCTGCAGAACGATCAACGTGGCAGCGCCAATCTCGGCGCGCCGCTCGCAGCGGCCGGGCTGGAGGAGTGGGCCAGGTACAACGCGGAACTGGCACTCACGCCGTACTGGGGCGGGAGCCAGTTGTTCCTTGCAGACCGCTACACCGGGCTCTTCAACAAGAACTCCTCGCTGATGACCGGCTTCCTCGCCGATCCGCTCGCCTTCGGCGCCTCCAACCGCAGTACCACGCTGGTGGAAGCACCGGGCCACTACGGCCGGGTGGACCTCGAGTACCAGCGCGACGATTACACCTCGCCCGGCACGGCACTCACGCTGAACGGTCTGGTGCAGTCGCCGCTGCGCGGGGCCTACTTCCTGCGCGGCCGGGCCGACGACATCGATGCCCGGCACGAGGGAACGCACGGCCGACAGGGCGCTCTCACTGCGGGCATCGGACTCGAACCGCGCGAAGACCTGGGCCTCTTCGGCTTCCTCGTCGACGAGACGCTGCACGCCGACCTGCGCAACAGCAGCACCCCCGACGCCAATCTCCTGCAGAGCAACCGTGCAGGCGACCTCGGCCTGCGCTGGATGCCCGCACCCGAAAACCAGATGTGGCTGAAGGCAGGCACGCGGCACCAGCAGAGCGACCGCAGCGGTATCACGCCCCTGCCGGAACTCGCCGCCGTGTTGCAGCCCTATGTGCTCGCGCTCAACGGGGTACTGCCCTACCTTCCGGGCTACGTGCGGGATCTGCCGCTGCCCGGCGACACGGGCGCGAGCGATACGGGCATCGACATCGAGGGTTCGGACCTGCAATTGCGGCACAGTTTTGATGCGGGGGGCGCCACGTGGTCGTGGGGGCTTGAGGATGCCGAGCAGGAACAATCCCTGCAGACGCGCATCAGCTTGCGCCCCGCACGCAGCGACCACGCCGAGGCCTTCCAGGTGCGCACCCGAAACGCGTGGGCGGGGTTGAGCTTCGAGGTATCACCCTCGGTGCAGGCGGCGCTGCACGCAGGCGCCACGCAAACCCGCAGCGAGCGCAGCGGTTCGAGCGAATCACGCCTGCTGCCGGTCTACCTGCCGCCGGACATCGCCGTCATCACGGCCCCCACCGAAGAACGTGTATCGGAAGACAGCACCTCGGCGGAGCTGCGCGCCGGGCTCTCCTGGCAGCCCGCAGACGGGCAGCGCCTGCGGTTGGTCGCGCAGCGCTGGCAGCGCCCCGCCTCCTTCGGCAGCCTCGTGCCGACAGAGACACTGGGCATCGCCCTGAACGACCGTCTGCCGGCGCCCGGAGGCGAGTACGAGCGCCTTCGCCTGCAAGTCGACACCGAGGCGGGAGAGCAGCTTTTCCTGCAGGTATTCGCCGATCACGAGCGCATCGACAACGGCCTGGCGGGCGAGCGCACTGCGGGCTTCAGCTACCAGATCGATGCCCTGTCACAACTGCGCCAGAACGCGGATTTCTTCACCCCGCGCGAGGACATCGAAGAAACCCCGATCTTTCCCTCAGGCTCTCTGGACACCCTGGGCGCTGCGGTGAACTGGCAGGCGGCCGACCGGATAACGCTGGGGCTGCGTTACCTGCATCGCGACAGCGACAACGACCAACCCGGGCCCGATGGCCGCGACTGGATTCCCTACATCCCCGAGCACTTCGCGCAATTCCGTGCCCAGTGGAACACGCCGTGGCGGCTGCTGCTGTCTGCGAGCGCGCTGTGGCGAAGCGAGCGCCTAGAGCGCCAACTCGAGGTGGTGGGAACAGACACGGTGCCCCTGGTGGACGCGGGCTGGTCCCTCGGGCTGCGCGCCTACTGGGAGAGCGGGGACAAGCACCACAGCGTGCAGGCACTGGTCGAGGATCTGGCACCGGAGCGTGATGCCATGAGCCGCAACTACCGCGATCCGTTGTGGCGGTTCCAGTACGCCTATCGGTTCTGAGGCGAGGAAGCGCGCGCTCAGGGCAGGAGCTGGCACCCCGGCACCAGACCATGCGCGAGAGTCGTGCTGCGCGAGGCGTCACCGGTACGGCGCGCAATCGCGGTGATCTGGGCCAGCGCACGCTGGCGGTAGAGGTTGCTTTCGCCCCACCGCAAGGTGATCGCTTCGAGTGCCGCGTCGAGATCGGTTGAGGCAGCGGTAGCGGCGCAGAACGCGCGCGTGATCTCAGCCTGCCTCGTGCGCCAGTGACTGGCTCCGTATTCCGCAACGCTGGCTGCCACAGCCTGCGCCGCACGATCCAACCCCTCGGCTCCACGGCCGGTCGCACAGAGAAGATCGGCCAGATTGCTGGCGATGGGGCCCGACATGCGATGGCGGTGTTCGACCGCGATCTGCAAGCCCTCGCGCAGCGCCGTCTCTGCTTCAGTCGTGGCGCCGCGGCCCAGGCGCGCAAGCGCGAGGCTGTTCAGGCTGTAGGTCAGATCGTCAAAGTTCTGTTCGCGGGCCGCGCGGTCGATCGCCACGGAGCGCAGGAGCAAGGGCTCCGCATCGGCAAACCGGCAGTCCTCGAGTTTGACCAAGGCCAGATTGTTCAGGAAAGTCCCGACCTCCGGATGCGTCGGGCCATAGATGCGCTCGCCGATTGCCAGTGCCCTGATCCAGCGCTGCTCCGCATCGCGCGAGCGACCCGCCTGATAGAGCGCGGCACCGAGTTGGTCGAGTACAGAGAGCGTATAGCGGTGGTCTTCCCCGTGGTGCTTCAAGAGGAGGTCGAACGCCTCCTCCAGCCCCGGTATGGCGGCTTCGGCCTCTCCGGAAAAGCTCAGGATCGCTGCGGATCCCTGCAGCGCCCGTGCGCGCTGTATTGCATCGTCAACGCCACCTTGCGAGAGCGCGGCCAGCGCCGCTTGGTAGTGTTCCCGCGCGGGGGCGTCTTTGCCTTCGTAGAAGTCCAGGTCCCCCAGCAGGTTGCGCCGCTTGGCCTCACGGCGCGCGTAGTCCGGCAAGCGGGTATCAGGCGTTCCGATCTTGGCGAGGGCAGCGCGGGCCGAGGGGTAGTCCCCCCGCCGCAGCTGCAACTCGCCCAGCTCCCAGAGCAGGTCGAAGCGCTGCGCCGCCTCTTCCGAGCCCGGGTCAGCGACCTCGACGAAACGGTCGGAGCGGGCCAGCAGTTCCTCGGCGCGCGGGTACAAGCCGAGATAGGAGTAGACCTTGCCCATTGTTCCCAGCAAACGCGCCTTGATCAGCGGCCGCGCGAACTCGGCGTGCTCGATGCGGTTCACACCCCGATCAAGCACCTCGCGCGCCGTGATGCTGTTGCCCCGCGACTCCGAGGGATCCGACACCTCGAAGAGCGAGACCATGAAGTCGCTGGTCTGACGCGCCGTCTGTGCCTCGAGTTCCGCCCTCGCCTGCGCTACGCGTGCGGCGTCGCGGGCCACCGTGGCCTGCCATGCAAGAACGGCAAAGACCGCGGACAGAACCAGAGACACAGCTCCGAACAGCGCCCAGCGCTGCTGCTGGCGGCGCAGTTCACGCTGGCGCAGTGTGTCGAAGGGAACACCGAGAAGCCCCGCAGCCAGCTTGAGGAAGGCCGTATCGCGGCCGTCTGCGTGTTTGCGCGCATCGGGGGCCGCCGGCTCCACCACGGGGCCATCAGGATCATCGACGTCCTGCAGGATCAGCGCGGGCGGAAAGCAGGCGGAGGCCTGCGACCGCCGGGGATCGGCCAGCGGGTCGCCGTCGACGATGAAGGCAAAAACGGGGCGCTCCGGGAAACGGGAGCGGAAAAAGCGGATCTCGTCGTTCACCCAGCGGGAGGCAACGGCCGCCGGCGAGCAGGCAACGATCAGTGCGGCTGAGCCGCCGAGGGCAGCCTCGATGCTGTCGGAAAGCCGGGCAGCGGCGGCGAATTCATCCCGGTCACGGTAGACAGGGGAGAGGCGCTCCGGCACACCGGTGCTCCGCAGCGAGCGCGGTATGCGGTAGGTTTCCAGACGGCGATGCAGCCACTTTACGGCCGCGGTATCGCGGTGGCTGTAGCTGATGAAGGCCTTGTAGCGCAGGGGCTCGGACATGCGCCGATGCTACACCGGCCCGATGCCGGCGCCACACCCTGCGGGGGTCAGGCGCTCAACCGCGGCGCGAACGCCTGCGCCGGGCAGCACCGAGCGCAACCATGCCCAGGCCGAACATCCCAAGAGTTCCTGGCAAGGGGACCTCGGAGACGCC
>CAIXOY010000347.1 GCA_903921135.1 uncultured Gammaproteobacteria bacterium | reverse complement strand
GCGGGCCTTGCCCGCGACCGGTTTTTCGTCTGTGGTTTACATATTCCTCGACAGCATCTCGATCACTTTGGTCTTCATCGGTATCACCCAGTTGCGCTTGAGTTCAGCCGACAGCAGCCCCTGCGCTTCAAGCTCGTCGCACAGGTGCATCTGGTGAGCGATGTCGAAGACGTCGAACTGCCGGACGATCTTGAGATCTTCGTTGAACGTGATGAACGAGATCCCGGGCGTCTGGAAATGGCTGCCATCGGTACGCAAACCGGGCCCGCGGTTCAGCCAGTGTGTGACGACGCGGCCGCCCTCGCCCACGTAGACCTCCTGGTACGGGAAGGTCCAGCCTTCCCAGCCCTTGCGCATGTCGCGGCCGTAGTGGGTCGCCTTGATCTGGTCGATGCCATCGGCGACCACGATCATCGTGCCTCCGTATTCGCATGTGTAGACGCAATCGCGCGCGTACATCTCGTCGACGAAGAAGGTCCACTCGTTTTTCTGCTCTGCCTCCCGATGGAAAGCGATGAGCTTGTGTGCAGCTTGGGTGAGGCTCTGATGGTCCACAGTGTGGTGTCTCCGGGCTGGTGTGTTCTAAGGCCGCAGCAAGGCTGAGCCTCGCCGTGGCGGTGGTGCAAAGATCACGGTGTCGCGGATCCCCGAGCGGTCCTTGGGCTCTGGCCGCTGCGCGCGGCCGCCGCGTCAGACATCGAACACGGCGTCGATGTGGCGTGCGTCAAGGACACGATCCGCAATCCGTTCGAGCTCCTGTGAGCTGGCCGTGAGAAGGATTGTGAGGTGTTCGTCCGAAAGTGGCCCGAAGCGTCGGGAAAGCTGGCGCTCCAGCAGGGCGGCTTGACCCTCGGCACGACCCTCCACGAGTCCCTTGGCACGACCTTCGGCGCGACCCTCAGCCAACCCCTCAGCCAACCCCTCAGCCAACCCCTTGGCCAGTCCTTCGGCCAAGCCCTCGGCCATCCCGTCCTCACGGGCTTCGCGCTGGCGCACCTGCTCGTCCATGAACGCCATGTCTCGCCTGAGAGCCTCGTGCCAGGTGAGCACGTCCGAGCTCATGTCGCGGATGCGCTCCATAGCCTCCTGCACTGGGGGGTACTTGATCTCGCTCATGCGTTGTTCCTCCTGCCAATGCTTCAGAAACGCTACCCATGCCGCCAATTCTGTACTTCCGGCGCCGAGCCTGTCGGCCTTTGGCAGCTCGATCACGTGGAGTTGCAGCTCGTCTCCGAGACGCACCCCGTGCTGGTCCCGGTCCCGCAATTCGAAACACCAGAGCCCCTGATCCTGATCGTCGAAGAGCGCGAAGTCCAGCAGGTGGATGCCGATGTGGCTCTGGGTGTAGGAGCGGGCCATGCCCGCGACAAGAACTCCGGGGCAGCATGAAGGCCGGTCGCGGGCATGGCCCGCTCCCACACGGCTGAGGGCGCGAACCTGCATCTCGACGTTGTAGAGCTTGCCATGAGGGTCGCGTGCAAGGAGGTCGAGGACGATCAGTTTGCCGTCGAGATCCTCAGGCCTGATCTCGGGGTTGATGATCTCGACGACGGTGAGGGGTGGATCGTCTGCACGGACGGCGTTGATGAGTTCGGCGAGCAGGTGCGGGGCGCCGGCGAAGAGTCGCTTGAAGACGGCGTCGTTCTTGGGGTCCAGGAGTCGGGTGGCATCCATGCCAGAGGTTCCTTCCGTGGGTTGTGGCGCGGCGGGTGCCGGCTGGGGGAAGGCTAGGGGTGTCACATGGCTTGTGTCTGTAGGACATTTCGGACAGTGCGGGGCCATGCCCCCGAAAAAGGCCGCTCCCCGTAGGAGGGGGCCATGCCCCCGACGGGGCCCTGGATCAGGGACTCACTGCTGAAGTCGCGCGCATGGCGCGCTCCTACAATCGAACCCCCTGTCGCGCGCATGGCGCGCTTCCACAATGGCGGCGTTGATGCGAGCAGTCTATGTTTCGAGCACCCTCGGGCCGGCTCGGACTCCCTCATGTTGATCAACAGCGTCGTCTATCAGCAGGGTAACCGCCTGCGGGATGTCCCCCTCGACGAACTCGATGCCTGCAGGCGAGAGCCGCAGTGCTTCGTGTGGTTGGCGCTGAAGGATGCTGATGCCTCCGAAATCGACCGTATTCACCGTGTCTTCGAGTTGCCGGATCTGGCTGTCGAGGATGCCCGTCACGGGCATCAGCGTCCCAAACTCGAGGAGTACGGTGATCAGCTGTTCGTGGCGCTGCACTTGCTTGAAGTGCACGGAGAGGAGTTGCACGTTGGCGAGTTGAACGTCTTCGTCGGCCAGAACTTCCTCGTCTCGGTCCGTAGCCGCAGTTCCCAGAGCTTTCTCGGTGTGCGCGCGCGCTGCGAGCGCGAGCCCGAGTTGCTGCAGTTCGGGCCGGGCTTTGTGCTTTACGCGCTCATGGACGCAGCGGTCGATGGCTACTTCCCTGTGCTCGACCGTCTCGAGACGGAACTCGAGGCGATCGAGGAGGGCATTTTCACTCATGGTGATCCGCGTGCGTCCATCCAGAAGCTCTACGAACTGAAGCAGCGCGTGATGATGCTGAAGCACGCGGTCGCACCGCTCATGGAGGCTAGCACGCGACTCTTCGGCGGCCGCGTGCCAAGGGTCTGCCTGAACACCGAAGAGTATTTCCGCGATGTGCACGACCACCTCGTGCGCCTCGATGCCGCTGTAGACACCATGCGCGACACCATCTCCACCGCCATACACGTGAATCTCTCGATGGTCGCGATCGAGGAGAGCGAGGTCACCAAGCGGCTTGCCGCGTGGGCGGGGATTTTCGCCGTGGCCACGGCCTTTGCCGGCATCTGGGGCATGAACTTCGAGCATATGCCCGAACTCGACTGGAAGTACGGTTATCCCTTCGCGCTTGGCACGATCACGCTCGCCTGCGGTTTGCTGTACCGCCGCTTCCGCAAGGTGGGTTGGATCTAGCCGACCACGCGCTCCCGTACGCATTGCGAAACGGGTGGCCTCTCCACATCACGCATCCTTGCCGTTCCGTCATCGCCGCTGCCCGTGGGCTGCGGCTATGATCCCGGCGTTCCCACACTTGCCCGGAGCCCCACGATGAGCCTCGACGTGCTCTACGATCCGCCCCTGATGCCGCACCTGATGATCGACGGCCTGAACCGCTACCACGACCGCCCCTGCCTGCTGCTGGGCGACAACGTGATCACCTACGCCGAGATGCGCGCGATGGTGAGCCAGCTGATCCAGGCCCTTGCCGCGCGCGGCGTGGGCAAAGGCTCTCGGGTGGCGTACATCTCCGGCAACCGGCCCGAGGTGCTCGCCAACATCGCCGCCATGCAGATCGCCGGGTGCGTGGGCACGCCGCTGCACCCGATGGGATCGCTGGACGATCACGCTTACGTGCTGGAAGACGCGGGCATCGAGGCGCTGATCTTCGATCCCACGCTCTTCGAGCACCGTGCGCGTGAACTGCAGGAGCGCGTGCCTGCCGTGCGCCATCTGCTCTCTTTTGGTCCGACCGAGGTGGGTGAGGATTACCTCGCGCTCGCCGCTGGCTTCACCCCGCAACCGCTGGTTGCACCCGATGTGAAGCCCACCGATCTCGCCTCGGTGAACTACACCGGCGGCACCACCGGCAAGCCCAAAGGCGTGATGTCGAGTTACCGCACCAGCGCGGCAATGACCATGATCCAGGCCTCGGAGTGGGAGTTCCCGGACGAGCTGCGGATGCTGATCTGCACGCCGCTCTCGCACGCCGCGGCGGCGTTTTTCATTCCGGTGCTGCAGCGCGGCGGCGCGTTCTACGTGCCCAAGGGCTTCACGCCGGATCTGTTCTTCGACATGGTCGAGAAGCACAAGATCACCGCGACCATGCTTGTCCCCGTGATGATCTATGTGCTGCTCGATTCGCCGCGCGCGGCCACCGCGGATATCTCTAGCCTGCAGACGATCTTCTACGGTGCCTCTGCGATCAGCCCCTCTCGGCTCGCCGAGGGCATCCGTCGCTGGGGCCCCATCTTCTACCAGTTCTTCGGGCAGTCCGAGGCCCCGATGGTGATCGCCAACATGCGCAAGGGCGAGCACGACCCCGACAACCTCGAGCGTCTTGCCTCCTGCGGACGCCCCGCGCCCTGGGTGCATGTGGCGATGCTGGACGATGACAACCGTCCCGTGCCTGCGGGCGAGCCAGGAGAGGTCTGCGTGCGCGGGCCGCTCGTGATGATGGGCTACAAGGACAAGCCCGAGCAGACCGCCGAGACCTTCGCCGGCGGCTGGCTGCACACGGGTGATATCGGGCGGCTCGATGCCGACGGATTCCTGCACATCATCGACCGCAAGAAGGACATGGTGGTCACGGGGGGCTTCAACGTGTTCCCGCGCGAAGTCGAGGACGTGATCAGTCAGGACTCCTCTGTTGCGCAAGTCGCCGTGATCGGTGTGCCGGACGAGCGCTGGGGTGAGGCGGTGAAAGCGCTCGTGGTGTTGCGCCCGGGCGTGGAGGGGAGCGATGCGCTGAAAGAGGCGATCATGTCCCGCGTGAAGGATGCCAAAGGCTCGGTGCAGGCGCCGAAGAGCGTGGATTTCGTCGAGCGCATTCCGCTCACGCCGGTGGGCAAGCCCGACAAGAAAGCGCTGCGTGCGCCCTTCTGGGAAGGGCTGGCGCGACGGGTCTGAGGGCCTGCGCTAGT
>CAIXOY010000346.1 GCA_903921135.1 uncultured Gammaproteobacteria bacterium | reverse complement strand
GGAGCGGGCCACGCCCGCGACAACCGTCCCACCCGCGTACGGGGCTCGCTCAGAAAAACGAAGCCCCCCCATTCACCCCCAGAGACTGCCCCTGTATCCACGCCCCCTCGTCCGACATCACAAATGCCACCATCGAGGCAATGTCAGACGGCTCACCCAGCCGCGCATGGCGTGTGCCCTTCAGCATCTGCTCGCGGAACTCCACCGGCAGCGATGCCTGTATCTGCGGCGTCATCACAAAGCCGGGCGCCACCGCATTGGCGCGTATGTTCTGCTTGCCCCAGGCCGAGGCCACGTGGCGCACCAGCGCCTCGATGCCGGCCTTGGTAATGGCGTAAGCGGGGCGCACGGCCTCGCCCATCACGGCAGCCGCGGAACTGGTGTACACCAGCGAACCGCCGCCGCGCTTCATGAGCTCAGGGAGCGCCGCGCGCGTGCAGAGCCAGTGGCCGCGCAGGTTCACATCCAGCGTGCGATCGAAGACGGACATCGGCTCCTCCAGCACGTTCGAGTCCTGGTGGATGATCTGCAGATCCGCCGCGTTGGCGAAGAGCGCGTCGAGGCCGCCGAACTCTTTTACCGCCAGCGCCACCAGCGCGTTTACCGAGGCTTCGTCGGTGATGTCGAAGCCGGTGCCGATGCACGCGTGCCCCGCGGCGCGCAGGCCCTCGGCGAGTTCGGTTGCGTGCGTGGCGTTGATGTCGCCCACCACCACACGCGCGCCGCCTTCCACCAGCCGCTGCACGGTGGCCGCACCGATGCCACCGCCGCCTGCCACTACCACCACCTTGCCGCTCAGTCCGCGCATCGCCGTTTCCTCAGCATGTTGTTCTTGCCGAAGTCTACCGAATACAGAGTCGCGGGCTACAATCGCCCGCGAATCCATCTTCACCTCTCGAGGAAACCCCCATGGGCTTCGGCATCCACGACGCATCGCTTCCCGTTCTGGTCCACACCCTGAAGGCCCTCGCGGCCATCCTCAAGAAGGCTGCCAACCACGCCAAGGCGAAGAACATCGATCCTGCAGTACTGCTGCAGTCGCGGCTCTTCCCCGACATGTTCCCGCTCGTACGGCAGGTGCAAATAGCCACCGATATGTCCAAAGGCGGCGCAGCGCGCCTCGCGGGCGTCGACAACCCCGCATTCCCCGACACCGAAACGAGCTTCGCAGAACTGCAAGACCGCCTCGACCGCACCATCGCCTTCATCAAGGGCGTGAAGCCTGCGCAGATGGCGGGCGCCGAGTCACGCCCCGTGACGCTGCAACTCGGCCGCGGCCCGGTGAGCTTTGCGCGCGGGCAGGATTACCTCATGGGCTGGGTGCTGCCGAACGTGTACTTCCACGTGACCACGGCCTACAACATCCTGCGCCACTGCGGCGTGGAGCTGAGCAAGAGCGATTTTCTGGGTGCGGTGCCGGGTGCGGTGATGCCGGGTGCGCCTGCGAAGAAAGCCCCCGCAAAGAAGAAAGCAGGCGGGAAGAAAAAACCGGCCGGCAAGAAGACCACCTGAGGCACTGATGCCGCTCGTCGCGGCATAGCAAGGCTGAAGCAGCGATGGCACAGGAGCCCGTCAGGCGCCAGCTCTCGG
>CAIXOY010000345.1 GCA_903921135.1 uncultured Gammaproteobacteria bacterium | reverse complement strand
GTGGCTCTACCTCTTCGTGATCACGCTGGTTTTTGCGATCGGTTATCTGGTGGCTTATCCCGGACTGGGAAGCTTTCCCGGTTTGCTCGGCTGGAGCCAGACCGGCCAGTGGCAGGCAGAGGTGGACGTGGCCAAGGCGCGCTACGAGCCGGTCTTCGCGAAGTACCGGGACATGCCGGTCGAGCAGGTTGCGCAGGATCCGGAAGCGCTGCGCATGGGGCAGCGGATCTTCGCCAACAACTGCTCGCAGTGTCACGGCTCGGACGCGGGCGGGGCCCGCGGCTTCCCGAACCTGCGTGACAACGACTGGCTCTGGGGCGGCAGCGCCGAGGCCATTCACACCACCATCGTGAACGGGCGCCAGGGAGGCATGCCGCCCTGGGGCCAGATGCTGGGAGAGGAAGGCGTGAAGAACACGGCTCACTACGCCCTCACGCTCTCTGGCGCGCTGCCTGCAGGCCCCGAGAGCGCAGCAGGCGAAACCAGCTTCAAGACCATATGCGCGAGTTGCCACGGCGTGGACGGCAAAGGCAACCAGATGCTCGGCGCGCCCAACCTCACCGACGACATCTGGCTCTACGGCAAGGAACTGGAAACGGTGAAGCACGGCATCCGCAACGGCCGGATGGGGCAGATGCCGGCTTTCGGCGGCCAACTCGACGCTGACAAGATCCACCTGCTCACCGCTTATGTTCTGAGCCTGTCACCGGCCAGATGAGCGAACCCGAGCGCATTCCCGTACATGCCTTCGCGCCGGCGGAGGTCGGAGAGATCGACCTCTACCAGAAGCGCGAGAGGATCTACACCCGCAAGGTAGAGGGCTTCTTCCAGCGACTGCGCCTCTACACGGGCTGGCCCCTGCTGATCGGCTATTTCTGCGTTCCGTGGCTGCAGTGGGACGCCCGTCAGGCCGTATGGTTCGATCTTCCCGGACGCAAGTTCCATGTCCTCGGCCTTACCTTCTGGCCGCAGGATTTCCCCCTGCTCGCATGGCTGCTGATCATCGCCGCCTTCGCGCTCTTCACGGTCACCGTCTTTGCCGGCCGCGTGTGGTGCGGGTACACCTGTCCGCAAACCGTGTGGACCAGCATCTTCATGTGGGCCGAGCAGGTCACGGAAGGCACGCGCAACCAGCGCATGCGTCTGGACCAGGGCCCGTGGAACGCCAACAAGATCCTTCGCAAGAGCGCGAAGCACACGCTCTGGTTCGGCGTGGCGGGGGCCACGGGCATCACGTTCGTGGGCTATTTCTCGCCCATCCGCGAACTGGTGATCGCGCTGCCCACGGTGCAGGCGAGCCTCTGGGAGGGCTCGTGGTCGCTGTTCTTCACGCTGGCCACTTACATCAACGCAGGATGGCTGCGCGAACAGGTGTGCATGTACATGTGCCCCTATGCGCGCTTCCAGTCGGTGATGTTCGACCACGACACGCTGATCGTCTCCTATGACACCACCCGCGGCGAGCCGCGTGGTTCGCGCAAGCATGGCGAGCAGGCGCGTGAGGGCATGGGAGACTGCGTCGACTGTCAGCTCTGCGTGCAGGTCTGCCCCACCGGCATCGACATTCGCGAGGGCCTGCAGTACCAGTGCATCGGCTGCGCGCTCTGCGTCGATGCCTGCGATTCGGTGATGGACCGGATGGGCTATGCCCGAGGGCTGGTGCGCTACACCACCGAGAACGCGCTGCTCGGCAAAGCCTCGCGCGTGCTGCGCCCGAGGCTGGTCGGCTACAGCATGGCAGTGCTGGTGATGCTCGGACTCTTCACCACCGTGTTGCTCTCACGCGTGACGGTGGGCATCGAGGCGATACGCGAGCGCGGGCAACTCTATCGCGAGTCTGCCGATGGCAGCATCGAGAACGTCTACACGCTCAAACTGCGCAACATGTCCCAGGCACCGCAGCGCGTGAGCGTGGACATCGGGGGCATCGAGGGAGCCGAGCTGCTGGGCGATACGCAGTTGCTGCTCGGCCCGGGAGATGTCCTGGCCCTGCCGGTGACGGTACGCGCGGCACGCGCTGCCGTGCACGGCGGCAAGGACATCGTCTTCGCCATCGTGGCGCAGGACGATCCTGACGAGCGTGCAAGCACCGAGAGCCGCTTCCTCGCGCCGGCGGGGCCCTGAGACATGTCTTCGCCGCAGCCGACTCCGTGGTACCGGCAACCCTGGCCGTGGTTCCTGATCGCGCTTCCCGCGGTGGCTGTGTGCGCGTCCTTCTACACGCTCTATCTGGCACTGAGCGCGCCCGAGGCGCTGGTGCGCGACGAGTACGACCGCAACGGTCTCGAAGTGACGCGCAGGCTCGAGCAGGACGCGCGCGCGCGTGAACTGGGCCTTGAAGCACACATCGGTTTCAGTGCCTCGGGCACCGTCTATGTCGAACTCTCCCCGCTCACGCCAACACCCGCTGGCGTGCGCCTGCAGCTGATCCATCCGACCGCGCAGTCACAAGACCAGGTGATCGATCTGCAACTCGCACCCGACGGCCGCTACAGCGCCGCCCTGGCGCGTCCCGAGGGCAAACGCTACCTCCAGCTGGAGGCAGGCGGGCCTGCCAGCGAGTGGCGCTTGCGCGGCGTCCTCGATGCCGGAGACGGGGCCCGCGCGCGGTTGCTGCCGGGCGGCGATTGAGCATGGAGACGAGCGCATGCTTCCACTGCAGCCTGCCGGTGGAGGCGGGCACCGATATCAGCGTCACGATTGATGGCCATGCCAGGCCGATGTGCTGCACCGGCTGCGCTGCCGTCGCAACGCTGATCGCTGAAGGCGGCCTGTCGGGTTACTACCGTCACCGCGACACGCCATCACCAACGCCTGCCGACCCGGGCGCAGGTGCCTGCGACTACGCCCTCTTCGATCTTCCCGACGCCAATGCGGACTTCGTGGCCCGGGAAGCTGACGGCACCTGCCGGGCCGAGCTCGCCATTGACGGCATCCACTGCAGCGCCTGCACCTGGCTGCTGGAAACCGCCATCGGCAGGCTGCCCGGCGTGCAGCGCATCGACGTCAATCTTGCCGAGCGCAGGGCGACGGTACGCTGGCAAACCTCGCTGCTGCCGCTGAGCGCCGTGATGGCGCGGATCCGCGCGCTCGGCTACCGTCCGCGGCCCTGGATAGCCTCTGCGCACGGCGCGCGCCTCCGGACCGAGGGGCGCGCGCTACTGCGGCGCATGGGTGTAGCGGGCCTGGTGCAGATGCAGGTGGGAATGCTCGCGCTGGCGCTCTACGCCGGCGCCTTCGACGGTATCGAAACCGTCTACCGCGATTATCTGCGCGCCAGCAGTCTCATACTCTGCCTGCCGGTGATGCTCTATTCCTGCACGCCGTTTTTCTCGGGCGCATGGCGTGGTCTTCGCCACGGCTCGCCCGGCATGGACCTGCCGGTCGCGGTGGCCATCGTGCTCGCCTTCGTCGCGAGCGCGTGGTTCACGTGGAGCGGCGGAGGCGATGTCTACTTCGATTCCATCTCGATGTTCGCTTTCCTGCTGCTGCTCGCGCGTTATCTGGAACTGCGCGCGCGTGAGCACGCAGGGCTCGGGGGCGCAAGCCTGCTCGCGCTGCTGCCCGCGGGGGCCTCACGCCTGCTGCCCGACGGCAGCGTGGAGCAGATACCGACCGGACGGCTGCATCCCGGGGATCGCATCCTTGTGCGGGGCGGCGAGGCCGTGCCGGCAGACGGCCGCGTGGTTGAAGGCAGCGGCAGTTTCGATGAATCAGGCCTGAGCGGTGAGTCGATACCCGTGCCCAAGCGCACGGGCGATGCGCTGGCCGCGGGGAGCCTGATGATCGATGGCGCGGTAGAGGTCGACGTGCAGGCAACGGGTCTGCACTCGGGCGTGGGCGCGATGCTCGCACTGCTCGATCGCGCGCAGCAGCAGAAACCCGCCATCCAGCAGCTGGCAGACCGGTGGGCGGTGCGTTTCGTGCTGCTGGTGCTGGGAACGGCAGCGCTCACGGCCTTCTACTGGCTGCACGTGGACGCTCAACGCGCGCTGCCGGTGGTGTTGTCGGTTCTGGTGGTCAGCTGCCCCTGCGCGCTCTCGCTCGCCACGCCCGCCGCACTTGCCGCAGCCACCGCACAGCTGCGCGAACGCGGATTCCTGGTCACGCGCGCTCACGCCATCGACGCGCTCTCGACGGCAACGCTCGCGATCTTCGACAAGACCGGGACTCTCACGGGAAACCAGCTCGCGATCGAGGAGATCGTGGTGCTCGCAGAGCACGATACGGAGCGCTGCCATAGGCTCGCGGCCTCCATCGAATCGCGCTCACGACACCCGGTTGCCAGTGCCTTCGCAGGCGCCAGAACGCTGCCGGTGACGGGTTTCCGTGACGCGCCGGGACTGGGCGTCGAGGGCATCGTGGAGGGGCAGCGCTACCGGGTTGGGCTCGCGTCTTTTGCCGCACCGCTTGCCGGCATCGAGCCGCCCACGACCGGGCGCTGGGTGCTGCTCGGTGACGGCAGTGCGCGCGCACTTGCCTGGTTCCGGCTCGGGGATAAAGTGCGCCCGGAAGCGGCCGCGGCGCTGCAGGCCCTTCGCGAACTGGGACTCGACATTGCGCTGCTGAGCGGCGATGCGCCCGGCGAGGTCGGGCGTGTGGCCAGCAGCCTCGGTATCACGCGCTGGCGCGGCGCGTGCTCCGCCGCAGACAAGCTCGCAGCACTGCGCGACACGGGCCACGCAGCCGCAAGCACGCTGATGGTGGGAGACGGATTGAACGACACGGCCGCCCTCACCGGTGCGGGCGTGTCGGTGGCCGTGGCGGGCGCGACGGATTTCACGCGGGCACAGGCAGATTGCCTCTTGCTGGGCAGCGACATCAGACGCATCGCAGAGGCCATCACAGTGGCGCGCCGCGCGCGCCGCG
>CAIXOY010000344.1 GCA_903921135.1 uncultured Gammaproteobacteria bacterium | reverse complement strand
CTTTCGGCTTGATGGTGATGACGTGGTCCCGGACGGGAATCAGCGTGTTGCGCCCTGCGAATGCGCGGGTATCGCCGTTTCAAGCCGGAAAGAATTCAAGGATTTCGTCCTCGTTGGCGTCGAAGGTCCCGGTTGAGCGCCAGCCGAGATGGCGATAAAACCCGAACGATCGGCTCTCGGGATCTGCAGAGCAGCCAAGAAACAGCCTGCGATGTCCTTGCCCGAACAGCACACGGGAGACCCTGCTCAACAGCATCCTCCCGATGCCTTTGCCTTCGTGTTGCGGCAGCAGCGCAAGAACCACGATCTCCCCGGTATCCCGCTCGCCGAAGCAATACCCGATGATGTGTCCTTCAAAGGTGCACACGACGCCGGGCAATGAGCCGTCTTGCACCGATTCCGCCCACGACGCCTGCGTGATTCCCATCGACGCGAGACGCTCGGCAGAGATCGCGTTCTCCCGGGTCAAGCCGCGTATTCGGATGCATTCGGCCACATCGGCAGGGACGGCAATGCGGTATTCGAGCTGGCTGTGCATGGCGCGAGTTGTTCCCGTCTTTACGCACGTGTGTCCGGCGAAGCACGCCCGTTTGTGGGCCGTGGGCCTTTTGGCTACCATGCGGCTCCCCCAGGCAACGGCGCCACATGTCCATGCGAAGCATCGTTTACCCGGGCACCTTCGATCCTATCACCAACGGTCACGTCGACCTCGTCGAGCGTGCATGCCGCCTGTTCGATCACGTGGTGGTCGCCATCGCGCGGAGCGATCGCAAGAAACCGTTGTTCTCCAGCGAGGAACGTATCGAGCTCTGCCAGAAAGCGCTCGCTCACGTTCCCAACGTGGAGGTCGTCGGCTTCGACATCCTGGTGGTGAAGTTCCTGCGCGAACGCGGGGCCTGCGCCGTGCTGCGGGGTCTGAGGGCGGTATCGGACTTCGAGTACGAGTTCCAGCTCGCCAACATGAACCGCGCCATGGACTCGGAATTCGAGACGGTGTTCCTCACCCCTTCGGACCACTTGTCCTACATCTCGTCGTCATTGGTGCGCGAGATCGCCTCGCTGCAGGGTGAGGTCGCGAACTTCGTACACCCGGAGGTAAAGCTGGCACTGGTCGGCAAGTTTCCGGTTCCCTGAAATCCCGGAGCGGCTAGCGTGGCCCTGATGATCACTGCGCAGTGCATCAACTGCGATGTCTGCGAACCCGTGTGTCCCAACGAAGCGATATTCCAGGGCGAGGAGATCTACCAGATCGACCCCTCGCGCTGCACCGAGTGCGTGGGTCACTTCGATGAGCCGCAGTGCCGCACGGTCTGTCCGGTGGACTGCATCCCGGACGATCCTGCATATGTGGAATCACGGGAGGCGCTGCTGATCAAGCTGGCGCAACTCGGCACTGCGACGCCTTCCCCGTAGGAACGGGCCTTACCCGCGACACCCTACTGTGGGAGCGGGCCATGCCCGCGACACCCTACTGTGATGCCCGCGACATGACGCTCAGCGCTGGCAGCCTGCACAGAAAAAGGTGCTGCGCTGCCCCAGCCGCTCCTGACGGATGGCAGCCGCACAGCGCGGGCAGGCCTCGCCCTCACGGCCATACACATTGAGCCGCAAGGCAAACTCGCCGGGGCGACCGTTGCTGTCGACATAATCCCTGAGCGTGGTGCCACCGGTAGCGACGGACTCGCCAAGCACCTCCCGCACGGCGCTCGCCAGCGCCTCGTAGCGCGCCGCGGAGACCTT
>CAIXOY010000343.1 GCA_903921135.1 uncultured Gammaproteobacteria bacterium | reverse complement strand
GCTGCGCCACGGCGAGGCCTCGCTGTCGGCGCAGTTCGCGCGCTACTTGCCTGAAGCCCCCGCCAAGGCCGATGCTGCGCGCGCGCCGCGGCGGGCCGGGTCCTCGGTCCGCACGACTCGCGCCAAACCGGCGCGAAGCCCGGCCCGTACCGTATCCGCTGCCACCCGCAAACGCCCCAAAGGAAAACGCCCATGACCCTGCTGCTCACCGGCGCCACCGGCAAGACCGGACGCTACATCGCGCAATCCCTCTCTGATCGTGGTGTCCACGCCCGGGTGCTGATCCGTGACCCCGCGGCCGCCGCGTGGGTGCGGGAGCTGGGCATGGAGCCGGTGATCGCCGACATGGCCGACGCCAGCACGCTGGGCGCAGCACTGGCGGGCGTGGAGCAGGCGCTGCTGCTTGCCGCCAACTCGCCCGGGCAGGTCCCGATGGAGAAAGGTTTCATCGATGCGGCCGTTGCCTCGGGCGTGCGCCGCATCGTGAAGTACTCCGCCATCTCGGCGGGTGGTGACGAGGACTACCGTTTCGCGCGCTGGCACGGCGAGGCCGAGCGCCATCTCTTCGCGAGCGGCCTCGACTGGAGCGTGGTGCGCCCCGGCTATTTCATGCAGAACTTCCTTATGTCTGCGGACTCGATCCGCGCGGAAGGGCGCTTTTACCTGCCGGCCTGCGACGAGCCCGTCTCGCTGGTGGATGTGCGCGACGCCGCGGATGTCACCGTGGCCTGTCTGCTTGACCGTGCGCAGGACGGGCGCATCCGCACTGTCACCGGTGCGGAGTCCCTCACCATGCATGAAGTCGCCGCGCGCATGACGCGTGCGCTCGGCCGCAACATCGCCTATGTGCCGCTGCCCGCGCAGGATTTCATCGCGGCGATGACCGGCGCGGGTGCGCCTGACTGGCTTGCGGGCGGCATGGTCGAGTTCTTCGCCGGTGCTTCGCGCGGGACGCGCGACCATCTGAGCGGCTGTGTGCAGCGGCTGCTGGGGCGCGAGCCGATCGGGCTCGATCGCTTCCTTGCCGACCATGCGGGGGCTTTCACTCCCTGAGCCGGCGCCCAGAGCCGCGAGAACAAACCTCACTCGGTGAGGCTGTCATGTTTTTGTCATCGACGGTGGCTGAACATGCCGAGGGCCCTGCTGCTCATGCCGCTCATGGCCCCGGGACGCATCCAGTCCCCTCGCGGAAATTGCCATGAGTCCCGGATCCATCCAGCTCAGCCAGATCCTTGCTTCGCTGTTCGCGGGGCTGGGGATGTTTTTCATTGGCGTGAAGATGATCGGCACACACCTGAAGCAGCTTGCCGGGCCGCGCATGCGCAGGCTCGTGGAGGCCTCGGTGAGAAGCCGCGTCCGCGGCAGCATGCTCGGTACCCTGGCGGGTGTGATGACGCAGAGCTCCAATGCCGTCACCTTCATTCTGGCCAGCATGATCTCGGCGGGGCTGCTGGACGTGCGCCGAGCGGTGCCCGTGGTGGTCTGGTCCAGCGTGGGCACCTCGTCGCTGGTTCTGGTTGCCACGGTCGACATCCGGCTTGCGGTGTTCTGCCTGCTCGGGCTGATCGGCACGGCGTATTTCTTCGGCATCGACAAATCCCCGCGCTACCGCGAAGTGGCGGGCGCGGCCCTTGGGGCGGCGTTGCTGTTCCTGGGGCTGGAACTGATCCATCAGGGCGCCCGGCCTGCCGGTGAGCTGGAGGGTTTTCGCGCCTACCTGCTTGCGCTGTCGCAGTTCGGGATTCTCCTGCTGTTCGCGAGC
>CAIXOY010000342.1 GCA_903921135.1 uncultured Gammaproteobacteria bacterium | reverse complement strand
GGGCCCGTCTGCCCCCAACCGGTCATGCGCCCGTAAACGAGGCGCGGGTTGTGTGCATGGCAGGTTTCCGGCCCGAAGCCCAGACGCTCAGCGACGCCGGGACGGAAGCCCTCGATCAGCACATCGGCGCGGGCGACCATCGCGAGCAGCGCCTCGACACCCTCCGGATGTTTGAGGTTCAGTGCGACGCTGCGCTTTCCTCGCTCACTGATCCGGTCGACCCTCGGTGCGTCCGAGGAAGCCCTCCCGATCGAGATCACCTCCGCCCCCATGTCGGCCAGCATCATGCCGCAGAAGGGCGCCGGCCCCAGGCCTTCGATCTCGATCACTCTCAAGCCCTGCAGTGGCCCCATGTGCATCCTCCGAACCGGTCCGTTGTGGCGGGCGCAATCGTGCATGAACTGAAGGTCCCCGCACAATCGCGCAGAGCACGGCAAGGCTTTCGCGCATCACGCTATGTGCAGTAAGTTCCGATCAGGGATGTCAGCCTCTAGCGCCCCCTGCTGCAGCTGGGTAGAGATCTGGTTAAACGCCACGCGCCCCACGCACACTGATCCTCTTTCACAGGAAAAACGCCACCATGAGCCCGACGCCCCGCGCCCTCGATCCGGATCTGCTTCCCATGGCGGAGAGCCTGCCTGCGGTGATGGACTTCGGCGATCCCTCGGTGATCACGCAGATGCGCGCAGGTGGCATGGCGCCGGGCGCAGGTCTGCCGGATCGCGCGGATGTCCTGAAAGAAGACCGGCGCATTCCAGGACGTGCGGGAGACCCCGATGTTCCTGTCCGGATCTACCGCCCGCGTGCGGCGGCAGACGCACCGCGCGGCTGCGTGCTCGAGATCCACGGCGGCGGTTTCATGCTGGGCGATATCCCGATGATGGACCCATGGTGCCAAGCCGTCGCGGGCGAACTGGGAGCGGTGGTGGTGTCGGTGGACTACCGCCTCGCGCCCGAACACCCCTTCCCCGCCGCACTCCATGACTGCCACGCGGCGCTGTGCTGGGTCGCGGAGCAGGCATCGGATCTGGGCATCGACGCGGCTCGCATCGTGATCGCCGGCCAGAGCGCAGGAGGCGCACTCGCTGCGGCAACCGCGCTCTACGCGCGCGATCACGGCACACGGCTGCCCTGCTTCCAGTTGCTCGAGATTCCGGTGCTTGACGACCGTCTCGACACACCCTCGATGCTCGCTTTCACCGACACGCCGTTCTGGAACCGTCCGAATGCGGAATGGGGCTGGAAGCATTACCTCGGCAGCGCTTACGGCGGCGATGTCTCTCCGTACGCCGCACCGGCGCGGGCCAGCGACCTGCGCGGACTGCCTCCCGCTTACATCTCGACCATGGAGTTCGATCCGCTGCGCGACGAGGGGCTTCTGTACGGCATCCGCTTGCTGCAGGCAGATGTATCGGTGGAACTGCACTCTTTCCCCGGCACATTCCACGGCTCTTCGGTGATCCACACCGCGCCGGTTTCTGTCCGCGCAAGCACTGAAGTGATGACGGTTCTGGCGCGAGCGCTCCGCTGAGACGCTCGCTTACTGCAAGCCACCGTCGACGCGCAGCAGCGCCGACGCCACAAACGTCGACGCCGGGCTGGCGAGGAAGAGCGCGGCTGTCACGATCTCCTCCGGGTTCCCCGGCCGGCCGACGACAGAGGCCGCGCGCGTGCGGTACTCCTCTGGCCAATGCTCGGAAATGTCGGTGAGGAAAGGCCCCGCTGAGAGTGTGTTGATGCGGACCTTGCCACCGAACTCTGCTCCGAAGCCGGCGGCCAGCGTGTTCAGCGCCGCCTTCGCGCCCGAGTAGGGAATGGCGTTCGCGAGCGGGCGCAGGGAGGCCGAACTGCTCACATTGATGATGCAGCCGCCCCCCCCCTGCGCCATCCGCCGCCCCACGAGGGCGCAGAGCCGGAACGGCCCCTTGAAATTCACGCCGATGATCTTGTCGAAGAGTTCCTCACTGACATCTTCGGGCGTATCGGTGAGCGGCGACATGCCCGCGTTGTTCACCAGCACATCCACGCGCCCGAAGCGCGCGTAGGCGGCCTCGACCAGCCGCGGGATATCGTCCCAACGCCCCACATGGCAGGCCACACCGATCGCATCGCACCCGAGTGCGCGGAACTCCCCGGCCACCACGTCACAGGCCTCCTGCCGACGACTCGCAACCACGAGGCTGGCGCCCCGCTCTGCGAAAGCGCGCGCCATGCGGTAGCCGAGTCCACGGGTACCGCCAGTGACCAGTACGACCTTGCCGCTGAAGTCGAAAAGGGGATCCATGCGCATCGTTCCGGTGTAGACGTTGGGATTCGGCGCGCGGCGCTCCATAATCCGCGCCGCGCGCCACACACCGAGGATGCTACGCATGTTGCCCCGCGAATTCACCGAGGAACAGCAGATGTTCCGCCAGGCCTACCGCAAGTTCCTGAGCGCGGAGATCGTGCCGCACATGGAGTCGTGGCGCGCACAGGGAATCGTCGATCGCTCGGCATTCCGCAAGGCCGGCGAGCGGGGCTTCCTGATGGTCTGGCCCGAAGAGAGATTTGGCGGCAGCGGAGACGCCGACTTCCGCTTCGAGCAGATCATCACCGAGGAAACGCAGTACGCGCGTTGCGGTGACTGGTTCAACTCCTTGCACAGCCGCCTGGTCGGCCCCTACATCACGCGCTTCGGCAGCGCTGAGCAGCAGGAACGCTTCATGCCCGGCTGCGTGGCCGGCGACACCATCCTCGCCGTGGCGATGACGGAGCCTGATGCCGGCTCCGATCTCGCGGGGATGCGCACGCAGGCTGTGGACCACGGTGACCACTGGCTGCTGAACGGTTCCAAAACTTATATCTCGAATGGCATCAACGCGGACCTGGTGGTAGTGGCCGCCAAGACCGATCCCGCGAACAACCCGCATCACATGACGCTCTTCCTGGTCGAGCGCGGCATGGAAGGTTTCACGCGCGGGCGCAACCTCGTGAAGATGGGAATGAAGGCGCAGGACACGGCAGAGCTGTTTTTTGCCGACGTGAAAGTGCCCAAACAGAACGTGCTCGGGGAAGCCGGCAAGGGCTTCTACTACCTGATGGAAGGCCTGGCGGAGGAGCGCCTGCTCGGTGGCTGCAGCTACCTCGCCGCGGCACAACTCTCTTTTGACCTCACGGCGGCGTGGGTGAAAGAGCGCAAAGCCTTCGGCAAGCGCCTGTCCGACTTCCAGAACACGCAGTTCAAGTTGGCGGAACTGCGCACCGAACTGGACCTCGCGCAGTGCTTCATCGACCAGTGCGTGCGGGCGTTCAACGTGGGCAAACTGACGGCGGTGGATGCTGCCAAAGCCAAGCTCGTGAGCAGTGAATTGCAGGTGAAGGCGGCGGATCTCGGCGTGCAACTGCACGGCGGCGCGGGCTACATGGACGAGTATCCGATCTCGCGGCAGTTTACCGACGCGCGCATAGCGCCGATCTACGCGGGCAGTTCGGAGGTGATGAAGATGATCATCAGCCGCGACTGCCTCGGCAAAGATTACGAGTCCTTCAACACCCGGAACTTCTGAGCGCGCTTGCCAGTTCCATATTCATCTGCCGGCGGGACTCACCGATGGCGACAAGGCGTGGCATAGGTCAGCGCTGAGCACGCCCGCGCGCCATCACCGCCTCGCGGCGTCGCTCGATGTCTTCGCCGGTGACGGTGGCGTTCCAGGCGCTGGAGAACACACGCTCGTATTCGATGGCATCTCTCAGGGACAGCGAAGCACCGTTGCGCATCAGCAGATCGTATTCGCGGATGAAAACGGGATCGACAAAGGCGATGGACTCGGCAAGCGCGAGTGCCTCGGCCAACAACTGCGCCTGCGGCACCACCCGATTGACCAGCCCCCAGTCGAGCGCCGTGCGCGCATCGATGAAGCGGCCGCTGAAACTCATTTCACGCGCTCGCGCCGGGCCGACGAGTCGCTGGAGTTTCTGCGAGAGACCCCAGCCGGGCATGATCCCGACCAGCGCGTGGGTATCGGCAAATCGGGCATTCTCCGAGGCGATCAGGATGTCGCAGGCCAGTGCGAGTTCGAAGCCGCCGGTGATCGCCACGCCGTTCACGGCACCGATCACAGGCTTGCCGCAGGACTCGACAGCACGCACCGGGTTGGACCGGGGATCGGTATCGGTGGCCACGGCGAGCCCTTGGGAACCCGCACCAAGTTCCTTGAGATCGAGCCCCGCCGTGAAGGCTTTCTCCCCCGCTCCCGTCAGGACGATCACGCGTACCGCATCGTCGTCGCGGAGCGCCGTCATCGAATCGTGAAGTGCCTCGCGCAGCGAGGCTGACAAAGCGTTCATGGCCTGCGGACGGTTCAGGGTGACAACAGCAACGCCGCTGGCGTGATGCGCGATCAGGACCTCGTCAGTCATGGACATGAGCTCGATGTGAGAGGAGCCGCGAGTGTACGCGCGCAACACCGCGGCATCCACGCAACGGCCCTCGCCCGTCCGGATGAATCGCTTCGCGGGGCGGGCGTTACCCTGTATCCGATCCACCTTCAACAGGGAGCGAACACCATGCAGGCCGACGACTACTTCGCCATCCAGAACCTGCTGTTCAGCTATCCGTTCACGCTGGACCGTGGCGACTTCGACGCCGTGGGGAGGCTCTTCGCGCATGCCGACGTCTACAGCGGCGGCGTGCTGATGGCCTCCAAAGATCCGGCAAAGGTCGCAGCGTCTTTCCGCGACTGGGTGCTCACCTACGAAGGTTCGCCGCGTACCCGGCATCTCCTCGCAAACGTCATGATCGAGCCTGAAGGGGAAGACCGCGCCACGGTGCGCTCCTACGTGATGGTCTTCCAGCAGACCGACGCACTGCCATTGCAGCCCGTGATTGGCGGGGATTATCTGGACCGCGTGCAGAAGGTTGATGGGCGATGGCGTTTCGTGGAGCGACACATGGGGAACGACCAGGTGGGCGATCTCTCCGCCCACGGCCGGGACTTCGGGATTATCCGGCCTTACCGCGCGAACTGAACCTCGGCCAGAGGGTGTTCAGGGCCAATCCCGCCATGACGAGGGCAGCGGCCGCCAGCTTCCATGCGGGCAAACTCTCGTGCAGGAAAAAAGCCGACGCGCCCATGCCGAACACGGGTACAAGGAGCGACATCGGCGCGATGATGGCTGTGGGATAACGCGCGAGCAGCCAGCCCCACACCGCATAACCGAACATGGTGTTGCCAACCGCCTGCCAGGCCACCGCAGCCCAGGTGGCGGCGTCGGCGTGCGCCAGACCCGTCCTGATAGCGGGCCATCCCTCGAACACGAGGGAGAGGAGGATCAGCGGCGGCACGGAAAATCCGCTCGCCCAGACCACATAGGCGAGCATGTTCACGCCGGGCGTCTGCCGTGCGACCAGATTGCCCCCCGCCCAGCCAAGCGCTGCAAGCAGCACCAGACCGATGCCGAGCGGCGTGGCGGATCCATCGGTACGCCAGACGATCAGCCCGATCCCGGCGGCGGCCAGACACAGCGCCACCCACTGAAAACCCCGGACCCGCTCACCGGAGAACCGCATCGCCAGCCCGATGGTGAAAAACGCCTGCGTCTGCACCACCAGCGAGGCGAGGCCCGGCGAGATATGTGCCGAAATCGCCAGAAACAGCATGCCGAACTGACCGGCCCCGATAAGCACGCCATACGCTGCGAGATTGCGCCACGGCACCGCCGGACGAGGCAGGAAGAGCGCAACCGGCAAGAAGGCCACACTGAAGCGCAGCGCCGCGAACAGCAGCGGCGGCAGATGATCGAGACCAATGCGGATCACGACGAAATTCGAGCCCCACACGGCCATCACGGCGAGCGCGAGCAAGGCATGGCGCGGAGTCAGGGCGGTGTGCTGCACCGGCAAAGCCCTATGCGGTTCCTGAAGGGGAAAAACAAGAACGCCCGCGTGCAGCGGGCGTCTTGTACCGGCCATGAAGGCCGAGGGGATTGGTCGGAGCGGCGGGATTTGAACCCACGACCACCACCCCCCCAGAGTGGTGCGCTACCAGACTGCGCTACGCTCCGAAATGCCGTGGAGAACACTCTCGTGGCCTCCCTGACAGGCCGCGCATCATAAAGGATGCGCGGCCCGAATAGAACCCGGATCTGCGCTCTTCAGCGCAATGCCTTCAACAGATCCTCGAGTTCCACGATCATCTGCCTGATGAGCTGCCGGTAGTGCGAGTCTTCCTTGCCCGACTCGCCCTCCATGCGCTGGCGAGCGCCGCCGATAGTAAAGCCCTGCTCGTAGAGAAGGCTCCGGATCTGGCGGATCATGATCACGTCCTGACGCTGGTAGTAGCGGCGGTTACCGCGACGCTTCACCGGCTTCAGTTGCGGGAACTCCTGCTCCCAATACCGGAGCACGTGTGGCTTGACCGCGCACAGCTCGCTCACTTCACCGATCGTGAAGTAACGCTTGCCCGGGATTGGGGGCAGTTCGTTGTTGTTACTCGCCTCCAGCATAAGCCTCTACCTTCTGTTTCAGCTTCTGGCCCGGGCGGAACGTGACCACGCGACGGGCGGAGATCGGAATCTCCTCGCCGGTCTTGGGGTTGCGTCCGGGACGCTGGCGCTTGTCGCGCAGATCGAAGTTGCCGAAGCCCGAGAGCTTGACCTGCTCGCTGCTCTCGAGCGCGGTGCGGATCTCCTCGAAAAAGGCCTCGACGATTTCCTTGGCCTCGCGCTTGTTCAGCCCGAGGTCTTCGAACAGTTTCTCGGCGATGTCCGCCTTGGTAAGCGCCTTGCGCATGCTTCAGTACCTTGGAACTGCCCCGCACCGAGCGACAAGCGCCGCCACGATGCCTTCGACCACCGCCCCCACTTCTACCTCGGTGAGGGTGCGGTCCTGCGCTTGCAGGACTACCGAGATGGCCACGCTTTTCTTTTTACTATCAATACCTTGGCCGCGATAAACATCAAACAACTTGAGATCCTTGAGGCAGACCCCTGCAACATCAGCGGCAACACCCAGAAGGACCCCGGCGGGGAGATCATCGTCCACCACCACCGCGATGTCACGGCGCACCTCAGGAAATCTAGATAATCCTTTGAAAGAAGGCAAAGTTTTTCTGCGAATCGCCTCGATATCGAACTCGAAAAGGTAAACAGGCCCAGTGAGATCGAGCGCCGCAAGCAGCCGCGGATGCAGGGCGCCGAACAGCCCCCCGCACACACCATCACGAACGATCTGTGAGGCTTGACCCGGATGCAGCGCCGGGTGCTCACCTGGCTGGAAGCTCCAGCCCGCAAGCCGACCATCCCCCGTGTCGAGAAGCGACTCGACATCGCCCTTGATATCGAAGAAATCGACCGGCGCCGTTTCGCCCGCCCAACCCTCGGGGTGACGCGAGCCGCTGATCAGACCCGCCACACCCATTTCCTGACGAAGCCCCTCTGCTCCCGGCAGGAACCGGAGCCCCGTCTCGAAGAGCCTGACGCGCCGCTGCTGGCGGTTCTGGTTGTGGCGAAGGGCGCCCAGAAGGCCCGCCCACAAGGATGTGCGCATCACAGACATGTCCGAGGAGATCGGATTCTGGACGGCGACCGGAACCACACCGGGGGCAAGCAGCGCCTGTATATCAGGGGGAACAAAACTGTAGGTGATGACCTCCTGGTAGCCGAGCGTACAAAGCCGCTCCCGCAGATCATGGACCTGCCTCAAGGATTCCTGCCGGCGGCGCATGGGAACGGCCGCCGGCTGAACGCGCACCGGTATGCGGTCATAACCCCAGACGCGCCCTACCTCCTCCGCCAGGTCCGCCTCGAGCCGGATGTCGAATCGGTACGACGTGGGGCTGACCTCCCAGCCGCCCTCACACGCTTTGCCCGGAAGCCCCAGCCGCGCAAGGATGGCCTCCACCTCGTCGTGCGGCACCTGGATGCCCAGCAACATGTCGAGGCGGCTGGCCCGCAATCGGATGGGTTGCAGGACTGGCAGATGCGACGGGGAAACAACCGTGACAACGGGGCCGGGCTTTCCGCCCGCAACCTCCAGCAAAAGGCGCGTGGCGCGCTCGATGGCGGTGGCCTGCAGCTCGAAATCCACGCCACGTTCGAAGCGCTGCGAGGCATCCGTCTGCATCCCGTAGGAGCGGGCTTTTCCGGCCATGGGTTGGGGCGCGAAAAAAGCGGCCTCGAGAAAAACATCCCGGGTCGAGGCGCTGACCGCGGAACCTGCGCCACCCATGATGCCGGCAGCCGCTACGGCACGGCTGTGGTCGGCAATCACGAGGGTGTCGGCACGCAGGGTGACTTCACTGCCATCCAGCAGGGGTAGCTTTTCGGCATCCCGCGCGCGTCGCACCACGATACCGCCATCCAACTGCGCGAGGTCGAAGGCGTGCAACGGCTGGCCGAGTTCCAGCATCACGAGGTTGGTGATGTCGACCACCGCGTCTATGGACCGAAGCCCCGCACGACGCAGGCGCTCCTGCAACCACGGGGGGCTGGGCAGAGAGAGGTCGACGTCCCGCACAATGCGGCCGCAGTAACGTGGGCAGTAGTCCGGAGCCTCGAGACGGACATCAAGGCGGTCGTCGATGACAGCGGGCACGGCCGAGAGGTCGGGACTGCAGCTGTTTATGCCGTAGAGCGCTGCTGTCTCCCTCGCGAGGCCGCGCATACCAAGGCAGTCACCACGGTTTGGGGTGAGCTTCAGCCCGATCACCCGGTCATCCCTGCCGAAGAGCGCGCCTATGTCCGTGCCCAAGGGCGTTTCCGAGGGAAGTTCAAGCAAGCCCTCCGAGCGCTGGTCCTGGAGGCCCAACTCGTCCGCGGAGCAGAGCATTCCCTCTGACTCCACCCCGCGAAGGCTTGCGCGACCGATGGTGATACCGGGCAGAACCGCACCGACACGGGCAAAAGGCACGCGCAGGCCTGCGCGCACATTGGCGGCACCGCATACGACCTGGGATTCCGTCTCGCCATCGAAGACCCGACAGACACGCAGCTTGGTGGCATCCGGATGCGGGCTGACCTCGCGCACCTCTGCTGCCACCACCCCGTGGACGGCGGCACCCGCAGGCTCTATGGACTCGACCTCCAGTCCGGCCATGGTGAGGCGCGCCGCCAGTTCGTCGGTGCTGACCGCCGGGCTCACCCACTCCCTCAACCACTGCTCGCTGATCTTCATGCTTCCACCGCCGGCACCGGATTCTGGGAATGTAATGGATTAACTTAATAGTTCAAATATTTGAATTAATTGAACTGTTGCAAGAAGTTCAAGTCATTCTCGAAGAACAGTCGGAGGTCGTTCACCCCGTAGCGGAGCATGGTGAGCCGCTCGACCCCCATACCAAAGGCATAGCCGGTATAGCGCTCGGAATCGATCCCGGACATCTCCAGGACCTTGGGATGCACCAGGCCGCAACCCATGACTTCCAGCCATCCGGTGTTGCTGCAGACCCTGCAACCACCGCCCCCGCAGATCACGCACTGCATATCGACTTCGGCCGAGGGTTCGGTGAAGGGGAAATACGAAGGGCGGAAACGCACGTCCAACTCATCTTTCTCGAAGAAGGCGCGCAGGAAGCCGGAGACGCAGCCTTTGAGATCCGGCATACCCGTCCCTTCCGCGACGACCAGGCCTTCGATCTGGTGGAACATCGGCGAGTGGGTCAGATCCGAATCACAGCGATAGACGCGGCCGGGGCACACCACCCGGATCGGAAGTTCCCCTGCCTGCATCACGCGCACCTGAACCGGGGACGTGTGGGTACGGAGCACACGGGTCGGATCGATATAGAAGGTGTCGTGCATGGCCCGCGCGGGATGCTCCGGCGGGATGTTGAGCGCTTCAAAATTGTGCCAGTCATCCTCGATTTCAGGCCCCTCGACCACCTCGAAGCCCACAGACCCGAAATACGCCTCCATCCGCTGGATGGAGCGCGTGATCGGGTGCAGGCTTCCCACCGATTGGCGACGACCGGGAAGGCTGGTATCGACGCGCTCCGAGGCAAGTTTGAGATCGAGTTCGGCCGCTTCCAGCACGGACCGCCTCTCTGCGAGCGCCTGCTCGACCTTTTCCTTGGCGGCATTGATCACCGCGCCCTGGGCGCGGCGCGCCTCAGGGTCGAGCTGGCCCAACTGCTTCAGGAGAGCGGTGAGTTCGCCCTTCTTGCCGAGCGCGCGTACGCGCTGCTCCTCGAGCTCAGCGAGTGATCCGGCACCGGCGATCTTGCCGAGGACATCCAGCGCAATCTGATCGACCTGTTCCATTCCTCGGATCTCCCGGGAGATTCGGCTCAAAAAGACAATAAAAAACGGGGAAAGAGCGCGAGCCCTTTCCCCGTCCGGTCAGCGCGGGGGTGGCTTGCGCCACCCTCCGGGCTCAGGCGAGCGCGGCCCGGGCCTTCTCGACGATGGTCGCGAACGCAGACTTGTCGTGTACGGCCAGGTCGGCAAGGACGCGACGGTCCAAACCAATGGCAGCACGACGCAGACCTGCGATGAGACGGCTGTAGCTCAGACCGTTGGCGCGGGAAGCCGCGTTGATACGGGTGATCCACAGCGCACGGAACTGGCGCTTGCGCTGACGGCGGTCGCGATAGGCGTACTGGCCTGCCTTGATGACCGATTGCTTGGCGACGCGGTACACGCGGCTGCGTGCGCCGTAGTAACCCTTGGCGCGATCGAGGATTTTTTTGTGACGGCGTCTGGCGGTGACGCCACGCTTGATACGGGGCATGTGTGATTCCTCAGTTCAGATGGGTGACTACTTGTCGCGCAACATGCGCTCGACCCGTGGCTGATCCACGGGGTCGAAGCCTGCCGTGCCGCGGAGCTGGCGCTTCCGCTTCGTCGTCATCTTCGTGAGGATATGGCTCTTGTTGGCGTGCTTTCGCTTGTAGCCTGAGCCGGTTTTCTTGAAGCGTTTTGCCGCTCCGCTATGGACTTTCAACTTGGGCATTTCAACCACTCCGCATTTGCTGTATCTGCAACGGTATGAAGTGACGGATCACTTCTTCTTTTTGGGAGCGAGAACCATAGTGAGTTGCCTGCCTTCCATTTTTGCGTGCTGTTCCACCGCCGCATGCGGCTCGAGATCGGCTTCGATGCGCTTTATCAGCTCCATCCCGATCTCTTGGTGGGCCATCTCGCGGCCACGAAAGCGCAGGGTCACTTTGGCTTTGTCTCCTTGCTCCAGGAAACGTACCAGGTTGCGCAGTTTTACCTGGTAATCCCCTTCCTCCGTCCCTGGTCGGAATTTCACTTCTTTGACTTGAATGATCTTCTGCTTCTTCTTTGAAGCATTGCGTTGTTTCTTGGCTTCGTAGATGTGCTTCCCGAAGTCCATGATCTTGCAGACCACCGGGTCTGCGTCGGCCGCGATCTCGACCAAGTCGAGTGTGGCCTGCTCGGCAGCCCTGAGGGCCTCCTCGATGGGCACGATGCCGAGCTGCTTGCCCTCTGCATCTATGAGTCGCACCTGTCGGGCGCGGATTTCACCGTTAACGGCAAGCTTCTTGTTGCTCTCGGATTTCAAGTGCTGATCAACCTTCCAGATCTGTGCGGCCGCGACGGGCAACTACCGAAGAGAGATGCGTTTTGAACCCATCGAGGCTCATCACACCGAGATCTTCGCCATTGCGTGCCCGAACGGCCACGGTACCAGTTTCCATCTCCCGATCCCCCACCACGAGAAGGAAGGGGACTTTGTCGAGAGTGTGCTCGCGGATCTTAAAGCCCACCTTCTCGTTTCTCAAGTCAGCAAGGGCTTTGAAACCGTTGTTTTTCAAGGATTCTTCCACAGCCTTAGCGTAATCGTGCTGTGCGTCCGTGATATTGAGGACCGCAGCCTGTACCGGAGCGAGCCAGG
>CAIXOY010000341.1 GCA_903921135.1 uncultured Gammaproteobacteria bacterium | reverse complement strand
CACTGGGGCATCGCGGCCGTGCAAAGTCTGGCTTTGAACACACTGGTGCTGGTAGGCCTCTCATGGCTGACCCGCCAGAGTCAGGAGGAGCGCGAAGCAGCGCAAGCCTGCAATGCGGCCTATCCGGGCACGCCGCCCGGTCACCGTCCACAGCTGCGGTCCCCGATGGAGTTCATCGCAGCCTTGCAGCCGGCTTTGGGCGCGGAGAGCGCCCGACTGGAGGTGAGACGCGCACTGGAGGATCTGGGCTACGAACTGACCGAGTCACGCTCCTTCGCACTTCGGCAGTTGCGCGATCGCATCGAAGCGAACCTGTCACGACTGATGGGCGCCACAGTGGCGATGGATGTGGTTGCCAACAGCCTGCCCTCCGAGGCACGTGAGGCCACTGGCACATCGGATGATCTCTATCTGGTGGACTCACGCCTGGACCGTCATCGGCGGGATCTGACGGGTCTTGCCGCCGAACTCGACGCCATGCGCCGCTTCTACCGTGACACCCTGCAGGAATTGCCGATCGGGGTGTGCGGCATACACACCAATGGCGAGATCGTGATGTGGAACCAGGCCGTCGAGAACATGACGGGGGTCTCTGCGAACGCCGTGCTGGGCTCCACCGTAGACGCGCTGCCGGCACCGTGGGGCCACTTGCTGGCAAGCATCCCGTCATCAGGGCTTGCGCGATCCCTGCCACAGAAAGTGGAACTCGGTGAGCGCAGCGCCTGGATTTCGTTGCACGGTACCGCTGCGGGCGCCGATGCCGAGACCCGCTTCCTGTTGCTGGAGGATGTAACGGGCAACCGCCTGCTGCAGGAGGAGCTCTTCCACAGCGAGCGGCTGGCCTCCATCGGACGACTGGCAGCAGGTGTGGCCCACGAGATCGGCAACCCGCTCACCGGCATCGATTGCCTTGCCCAGAACCTGCTGGCCGAGAGCGGCGACGCACCGGCGGTGGAGGACGGGGCGCGGCAGATACTCCGGCAGACGCATCGCATCGGAAACATCGTGGGCACCCTGGTGAACTTCGCGCACCACGGCAGCGGCCCGGAGGGTATACCGGAGCCGCTGGACCCCGCACTCTGCGCCAATGAGGCCATATACCTCATTGGTCTTGATCAGCGGGGCCACTCGGTGGAGTTCGTCAACAGCTGCCCGCAGGGGCTGCGCATTGCCGGCGACGGACAAAAGCTGCTGCAGGTATTCGTCAACCTGCTGAGCAATGCGCGGGACGCATCGAGTCCCGGGGGAGGCGTACGCATTGACGCCCGCAGTGAAGGCGATGAGGTCGTCGTCCTGGTCAGCGACGAGGGCGTCGGGATCCCGCAAGGGAAGATCGACAAGATCTTCGAGCCCTTCTTCACGACGAAAGCCCCGGGCGAAGGCACCGGGCTCGGCCTCGCGCTGGTGTACGCCATCGTGACCGCGATGGGCGGCACGGTGACAGCAGAGAGCCCCGTGAACAGCGCCACGGGGCGCGGCACACGCATGGTCCTTCGCTTCCCGGCGTGCCCGCAGAGCGCTATGGAAAATCCCCCGACGAGGGGCTAAGGTCACCCCGAGCACATCACGAGGCTGTACCCGTGCCGGAAATTCTGGTCATCGAGGACGAATCGGTCATCCGGGCGGCCCTGCGCCGCTTCCTTGAGCGCAACAAGTTCCGCGTCGCCGAGGCCGCATCCGTCAGCGAAGCGAAGAGCAATCACCGGCTGGAACGTTTCGACCTCATCATCACGGACCTGCGCCTTCCCGGAGCGCCCGGCACGGACATCATCCAGTCCTGCGGTGACGTACCTGTGCTGATCATGACCAGCTACGCGAGCCTGCGCTCCGCCGTCGATGCCATGCGGCTCGGCGCGGTGGACTACATCGCCAAACCCTTCGATTACGACGACCTGCTGGCCGCGATCAAACGCATCCTGCGCGAGCGCAGCGCTCCCGCACCAGACTCCGGGGCGAGTCCTGCAACGGATCCCGGTGTCCCTGGCATGATCGGCAGTTGTGCCCCGATGCAGGTGGTGCAGGAACGTATCCGCCGGGTGGCGCCCACCTCCGCCACTGTGCTGATCACCGGCGAAACCGGTACCGGAAAGGAACTGGTGGCCCGGGCTATCCACTCTGCGAGCCAGCGCGCCGACAAACCGCTGGTGTGCGTCAACTGCGCCGCGATTCCCGAAACGCTGATCGAGTCCGAACTCTTCGGCTACGAGAAAGGCGCATTCACCGGCGCGGCAAGCAACCGCATCGGACTGATCGAGGCCGCCGACGGGGGCACCTTGTTCCTGGACGAGATCGGCGAGTTACCCGTCGAAGCGCAAGCGAGACTGCTCCGCTTCATCCAGGAGGGAGAGATCCGCGCCATCGGCGCAGTGCAGTCGCGCAAGGTCGATGTGCGCCTCATCGCCGCCACGCACCGCAACCTCAAGGCCCTGAGCGAAGAAGGCCGTTTCCGTCCCGACCTCTACTACCGCATCAATGTGCTGCAGATCAGCCTCCCGCCCCTGCGCGAACGCGGCCGCGACGTGCTGCGCATCGCCGAGGAGTTGCTGCGGGATGCAGCCCGACGCCACGAGCGCCCGGCACTGCATTTATCCGGCGAGGCGGTGCAAGCCATCACGTCTTACCACTGGCCCGGCAACGTGCGGGAACTGGAAAACGCCATTGAGCGTGCCGTCATCCTCTGCGAGGGCACCGAGATTCCCAACCAGGCGCTGGGTATCGATCTGGATCTGGTCGATGTGGGGGAATTGTCGGGGCCGGAACACACCCTGCCCCCGGACACCCGCAACACCGAGGATCCTTCGGAGGATCTCTCGCTCGAGGAGTATTTCCAGCGCTTCGTGCTGCAGAACCAGGACCACATGAGCGAGACGGAACTCGCCCGCAAGCTGGGCGTGAGCCGCAAATGCCTCTGGGAGCGGCGACAGCGTTTCGGCATGCCGCGGCGCAAGGGAAGCAGCGAAGAGTCCGGGCCCGGCCGGCGTTCGGCCTGACTCCCGGTTGTTACGTCGACGGAAAAACGTAACCTCCAGCGAGTCCAAACGTAACAATCCACGCCCTCGGTCCGGCCTCTCTTTCCCGGCTCGATTTTTAAAACATTGATTTGCATCACATGTTTGCAACTGGCACGCAGAGTGCCTTGTGTTCGTCATAACAATAAGATGCCAACAATAAAAGTAACCGGGACAGAGACCTCCAGAGGGGAAGCCAACGTGCTTCCCCTCGTTGTTTGTGGGCCTTGAATTCGACTGCGACAGGCCCTGTGCTATGCTCCGGCCCGTCACGCAACAGCCCACCAGAAGCGCCCCTTATTGAAGCCGCCGCCCACGTCCGGATCATCGCCTGATTCCCCCCTATCGACGGGGCCCCGACGTTACGGGCCGCGCGATCACGGCATTACGCCGGAACTGATCAGCCACGACGCCCTGCAGGTGGTGCGCACGCTGCGCAACGCCGGTTTCGAGTCTTATCTCGTGGGAGGTTGCGTTCGCGACCTGCTGCTCGGCCACCCTCCCAAGGATTTCGACGTCTCCACCAGTGCCCACCCGGGAGAGGTACACGATCTCTTCCGGCGCTCGCGCATCGTGGGCCGCCGCTTCCAGATCGTGCATGTGCGATCGGGCCGCGAGATCATCGAGGTCTCGACCTTCCGTGGGCACCACAGCCCTGGCTTCGACAGCGATCCGGACACGGGCGAAGGTACAGACGCAGAAGAAGAACCCGTAGAGCGCTCCCGTCAGGAGAGCGCCGTCTGCGCGACCTCGGGCATGCTCCTGCGCGACAACGTCTTTGGCACTGTGGAAGAAGACGCCCTGCGCCGGGACTTCACCGTGAACGGGCTCTACTACGACCCGGACGCCAACACCGTGCTCGATTTCTCCACAGGCGTGGAAGATCTGGGCGCACGGCTGCTCAGGGTGGTGGGAGATCCGGCCCAGCGCTTCCAGGAAGACCCGGTGCGGATGATCCGCGCCATCCGTTTCGCCGCCAAACTCGATTTCGTGATCGATCCCTTCGCGGTGGCGGCCATCGCGCGTTGTCGCCACCTGATCGAGGGCGTTGCTGCCGCGCGGATGTTCGACGAGATCCTGAAGCTCCTGTTGACGGGCAAGGGCGAGAAGACCTTCGGGCTGCTGGAGCATCACCGGATCTTCGAGCTTCTCTTCCCCGCGACCGCCGATGCAATCCGCCGCGTACCGATGCAACGCAATCTCGTGACCGGAGCGCTGCGCAACAGCGACGACCGGATCGCGCGGGACCGTCCCGTGACGCCAGCGTTCCTGTTCGCCGCGCTGCTGTGGCCGCCCATGGTGCGCCGCATGCAACTGCTGGAGGGCAAGGGTGAAACGCCCGTTGCCGCCCTGCACGAAGCTTCCTCGGATGTGATCACGGCGCAGGTACGCCTGATCACCATACCGCGGCGTTTCGCCACGCCGATGCGGGAGATCTGGGATCTGCAGCATCGCCTGGAATCCCGCCGCAGCCCTCTGCGGCTCGTGTCCCATCCACGCTTTCGCGCGGCCTATGACTTCCTGCTGCTGCGCGAGCAGGCGGGGGAAGATCTGGGCGGCGCGGGAGAGTGGTGGACCCGGCAGCAGGCCGGAGAGGAACCACCACTGCCACGCAGCCCGGAGGCTGCACCGGCACGCAAACGCCGGCGCCGAAGACCACGGGGTGGAGCGCGGAGCGATGGCGGCTGAGGCGCGTGTCTTCGTCGGCTTGGGCAGCAATCTGGGAGACCGGGTTGCGCATGTGCGCTTCGCCATGCATGAACTTGCCCGCCTCCCGCGCACGCGTTTCGTGGCGAGCAGCCCCTGGTACCGCAGCGCCCCGGTAGGCCCGGGAGTGCAAGAGGATTACCTGAACGGTGTTGCCGAACTGCGCTCCTCCCTGGCGCCCGAGACACTTCTCGACAGCCTCCAACGCATAGAACACGCCGCCGGCCGGGTTCGCACCCTGCGCTGGGGGGCGCGCACGCTCGATCTGGACCTGCTGCTCTACGGCGTGCATCAGCAGGCGTCGACGCGCCTCACGCTGCCGCACCCCCGGATCGCAGAACGCAATTTCGTGCTCTTCCCGCTGTCGGAACTGGCGCCCTCACTACGCCTGCCCGATGGCAGCCGCGTGCAATCGCTGCGTGCGCGCCTTGATGCCGCAGGGCTGCGTCGCGTGGGCATGAACCCGGAGGCACTGCATGCCGCTGCGTGAGCCGCGCGTCCCTCGCTACATCGCGGTCGAAGGCCCGATCGGCGCGGGGAAGAGCACGCTCGCGCGCAGACTCGCCGAGACCTTCGGTCACCAGACGATGCTCGAGGAGGCCGCCGACAACCCCTTCCTCGAGGCCTTCTACCGGCAACGCTCCAAGAACGCACTGGCCACGCAGCTCTATTTCCTGTTCCAGCGCGTGCGGCAGCTTGATCTACTGCGGCAGGCAGATCTCTTCGAGAGCGGCCGCGTTGCCGACTATCTGATCGAGAAAGACCGCCTCTTCGCCGAGATCAACCTCGCGCCAGAGGAGTTCGGTCTCTACCAGATGATCTTCGACCGCCTGATGCCGAGCGCGCCGCGCCCGGAGCTGGTCATCTACCTGCAGGCGCCGGTGGATGTGCTCTTCGAACGCATACAGCGCCGCGGCATCGCCTTCGAGCAGATGATCGAACGCCGCTACCTCGAACAGCTGAACGAGGCCTACAGCCAGTTCTTCCATTTCTACGACGACGCGCCGCTCCTGATCGTGAACGCGGCTTCCATTGACTTCGCAAATGACGATAAACACTATACCGAGCTCGTCGAGTACCTCCTCCAGGTAGGGCCCGGGCGGCACTACTTCAATCCCACATTCTTCTGAACGCGGCGCCACATGAAAGCGGTCACGATCCGGACGCTGCAGGACATCAAGCGGGACAAGCAGCGCTTCTGCTGCGTCACAGCCTACGACGCGAGCTTCGCGCGGGCGGCTGAAGCCGCCGGCATCGAGACCATCCTGATCGGCGACTCCCTGGGCATGGTGCTGCAGGGGCACGCGAGCACCCTGCCCGTCACGGTCGCTGATGTGGCGTATCACACACGTTGCGTAAGCCGCGCCGTGACGCGCCCGCTGGTGATCGCAGACATGCCGTTCATGAGCTATGGCTCCACCACCGACACCTTGCAGAACGCCGCTGAACTGATGCGGGCCGGCGCGCACATGGTGAAGCTGGAAGGTGGTGCCTGGCTCTTCGAGAGTGTGAAAGCGCTGTCCGAGCGCGGCGTGCCTGTCTGCGGACACCTGGGCCTCACGCCACAATCGGTGAACAGTTTCGGCGGCTGGATCGTGCAGGGGCGCAACCCGGAAGACGCCGATCGCATCCTCGCCGACGCGCAGGGGCTGCAGGAGGCAGGGGCCTCCATGCTGGTCCTCGAGTGCGTGCCCCGCGAGCTCGCGGCGCGGGTGACGGCGCGCCTCTCCATCCCGGTGATCGGGATAGGCGCGGGCAACGCCACCGATGCGCAGGTGCTGGTGATGCACGACCTGCTCGGCATGAGCCCGCGTCCGCCACGCTTCGTGCGCAACTTCCTCGCGGAGGGCGGCAGCATACAGGGCGCGCTCGAGGCCTACGCCAAGGCCGTACGCGAGGGGAGTTTCCCCGGACCCGAACACGGTTTCGACTGAGACGCTGGCTCGCAGGGACATACCCGTCATGGATATTTGCAGGACCTTCGACGACATCCGATCGGCCGTTGGCCGCTGGCGCGCCGCAGGCGAGCGCACAGTCTTCGTACCCACGCTGGGCAATCTGCACGAGGGGCATCTGCAACTGGTTCGCCTCGCCGCGCAGCATGGGCAGCGCACAGTGGTGAGCATCTTCGTGAACCCGCTGCAGTTCGGGAAGAACGAGGACTACTCGCTCTATCCGCGCACCATGGACGCCGATATCGAGAAACTCGAAAGCGTCGATTGCAGCGCCCTCTTCTGCCCGACGGACAAGGAGATCTATCCGAACGGCGTCGAGGAGCAGACCACCGTCGCCGTGCCCACCATGACGAACATCCTCTGCGGCGCAACGCGCCCCGGGCACTTCACCGGTGTGACCACCATCGTCGCCAAGCTCTTCAACATCGTGCAGCCCGATGCAGCCGTGTTCGGCATCAAGGACTTCCAGCAGCTCGCGGTGGTGAAGCGCATGGTCCAGGACCTGTGCATGCCCATCGAGATCATCGAGGCGCCGGTCGCGCGCGCCGAGGACGGGCTCGCGCTCAGCTCCCGCAACGGTTACCTGAACGACGCCGAGCGCGACATCGCGCCCGCGCTCTACCGGATTCTCCGCGCCGCCCGCGAGCGCATTCTCGCGGGCGACCACAACTACCCGCTGGTCGAGGCAGAAGCCAAGGTCGATCTGCTCCACGCGGGCTTCCTGCCCGACTACTTCTCGGTGCGCTGTGCCCGCACGCTGGAGCCGGCGGCGGCGGAGCAGGAGCTCGCGATCCTCGCGGCCGCATGGCTCGGCCGCACCCGGCTCATAGACAACATCACCCTGACGCTGCAGTCGCCCTGAGGTCGTCCCCGCATGCTGGAGATCCACGAGCACCCGGTTCCCGAGGCCTGGAAGCGCAAGGCGCACATTGATGACGCCGCCTACCGGCAGCTCTACACGGAATCCGTGACGGACCCGGAGAATTTCTGGGCCCGACAGGCACGCGAGTTCCTGCAGTTCGAACGGGAGTGGGACAGCGTCGTCGAAAGCGACCTCGCACAAGGGGAGGCCCGCTGGTTTTCCGGTGCGCGGCTTAACGTCTCTGTGAACTGCATCGACCGCCATCTGGCCACGCGGGCCGGGCAGGTCGCGATCATCTGGGAGGGGGACGACCCTTCCGAAGACCTCCGCATCACCTATCGCGAATTGCACGGCCATGTGTGCCGGCTGGCGAACGTGCTGAAGTCCCGCGGCATCACGAAGGGCGATCGCGTGTGCATCTACATGCCGATGATCCCCGAGGCGACCTACGCCATGCTCGCCTGCGCGCGCATCGGCGCCATCCACTCGGTGGTCTTCGGCGGCTTCTCGCCCGAGTCGCTGAAAGACCGCATCCAGGACAGCGACTGCGCGGCGCTCATCACCGCTGACGAAGGCCTGCGGGGCGGCAAGCGCATACCGCTCAAGGCGAATGCGGACACCGCGCTAGCCCACTGCCCCGGGGTTCACACCTGCGTGGTGGTGCGGCGCACCGGCGCTGCCACGGGCTGGGAGACGGGACGCGACATCTGGTACCACGAGGCCACCGCTGCGGCCCCGGCCGACTGCGCGCCCGAATCGATGGAGGCCGAAGACCCGCTCTTCATCCTGTACACCTCGGGCTCCACAGGTAAACCAAAGGGCGTGCTGCACACGACGGCCGGTTACCTGCTGCAGGCCGCGATGACGCACCGCTACGTCTTCGATTACCACGACGGCGATATCTACTGGTGCACGGCGGACGTGGGCTGGGTGACGGGACATTCCTACATCGTCTACGGACCGCTCGCGAACGGCGCGACCACGCTGGTCTTCGAAGGCGTTCCCACCTGGCCGAACGCCTCGCGCTGCTGGGAGGTGATCGACAAGCACGGCGTGAACATCTTCTACACCGCCCCTACCGCCATACGCGCACTGATGCAGCAGGGCGACGCATTCGTCACCCGCAGCTCGCGCGCCTCGCTGCAGTTGCTGGGTTCGGTGGGAGAACCCATCAACCCCGAGGCATGGGAGTGGTACTACCAGATCGTGGGAGAGAGCCGCTGCCCCATCGTCGACACCTGGTGGCAGACCGAGACGGGCGCGATCATGATCACGCCGCTGCCAGGCGCGAACAGCCTGAAACCCGGCTCCGCCACGCGGCCCTTCTTCGGTGTGGTGCCCGCGCTGATGGACGCCGAGGGCAATGTGCTGGAGGGTGAAGGCAGCGGCAACCTGGTCATCACCCGTACCTGGCCCAGCCAGATCCGCACGGTCTACGGAGACCATCAGCGCCTGATCGACACCTATTTCAGCGCCTACCCCGGTTACTACTTCACCGGTGACGGCGCGCGCCGCGATGCCGACGGCTATTTCTGGATCACGGGCCGAGTGGACGACGTGATCAACGTCTCGGGGCATCGCCTGGGAACAGCCGAGATCGAGAGCGCACTGGTGTTGCACGACAAGGTGGCCGAAGCCGCGGTGGTCGGCTGCCCGCACGACATCAAGGGCACCGGGATCTACGCCTACGTCACGCTGATGCACGATGCCGAACCGAGCGAGGCGCTCCGCAAGGAACTGCTCGATCTCGTGACGCGGGAGATCGGCGCCATCGCCCGCCCGGATGCCATCCAGTGGGCGCCTGGCCTGCCCAAAACCCGCTCGGGCAAGATCATGCGCCGCATCCTGCGCAAAGTCGCCGCCAACGAACTCGAGAACCTGGGCGACACCACGACGCTGGCCGATCCCGGCGTGGTGGATGTGCTGATCCGGGATCGCGGGTCGATGTGAGGTTCTTCCGTAGGAGATCCGCCGGGGAGGACTCTTCCCGGGAGGGCGGTCGTGCCCCCGCCTCCCGCGACGCCACGACAGAGCGGATAGCCGTCGAAGTCTTCACGCAACTCGCCTTCGCGCTGGCACGAGCCCCGGATCTCGATGCCGTGCTCTGGGCGGTGGCACACGAGGCCATCGCGCGCCTCGATCTGGAAGACTGCGTGGTCTATGTCGTGGATCACGCACGAAAGGTCTGCGTGCAGAGAGCCGCTTACGGCCCCAAGAACCCCTCTGGTTACGACATTCTGAATCCGATCGTGATTCCGCTGGGGAAGGGTCTGGTGGGCAGTGTCGCGCGCACCGGAAGACCCGAACGGGTGGATGACGTGAGCCGGGATCCCCGGTACATCGTGGACGATGCCGCCCGCAACTCCGAGCTCACGGTGCCGATCATGCACGAGGGGCGCGTCATCGGTGTGATCGACAGTGAGCACAGCCGGCCAGGGTTCTACACCGAGCGCCACCAGCAGGTCTTCGAGGCCATCGCCGCGCTTGCAGCCACCCGCATTGCCCAGGCCGTGTTGCAACAGGAGCTGGATGTCGCACGGCGATCGGCAGAAGCCGCCAACCGGAGCAAGTCCGCGTTCCTGTCGATGATGAACCACGAGTTGCGCACGCCGATGAACGGCATCCTGGGCCTGAGCCGGTTACTTCGCGACTCCGTGGTCGACCCCGAGGCACAAGTGCTTCTCGGCCTCATCGAGACCTCCGCAGAAAAACTGATGGGCGTGCTCGAAGACATCCTGACTGTCTCCGACCTCGGCCTGCAGCGCCTGGAACTGGACAACGCCGACTATGCTCCCGCCGAGCTGCTGGAAAGCGTGCACGGCCTGTTCTCGGGAGCTGCGCGCATGAAAGGGTTGAGCCTGGATCTACGCGTCGCGGAGGGCGTTCCCGAGCGGCAGGTCGGCGACCGACCACGCCTGCAACAGGTGCTGGTAAGCCTGCTGGCCAACGCGGTCAAGTTCACGGCTCTCGGAGGTATCAACCTCGTGTTGCTGGTGGAGGACGATGAGCTGGTCTATCGCGTGAGCGACACGGGCCCGGGTATTGATCAGAGCCAGATTCCGCGACTCTTCGAGGTCTTCGAGGTGGCCGATGACAGCCCGGCCCGCACCAGCAGTGGCACCGGGATGGGCCTCCCTCTTGCACGAGGGCTCTCCCAGCTGATGGGAGGTGATCTGCTGGCGCAGTCGACCCGGGGCAAGGGCAGTTGTTTCGAACTCAGGTTGCCGCTGCAACGCTGAGCAGGGATCTGTCTGCAGCCGGCGGCAAAAAAAAAAGGGGGCTTTCGCCCCCTTCTCCGTTCCGTAGTTACGGAATCAGTTGGCTTCGGGCGCTTCGTCCTCGGCCACTTCCTTGATGCTCAGCTTGATGCGGCCGCGGGGGTCCACATCCAGCACTTTCACGCGAACCTGCTGGCCTTCGCTCAAGACGTCGGTGACGTTCTCGATGCGCTGGTTGGCGATCTGCGAGAT
>CAIXOY010000340.1 GCA_903921135.1 uncultured Gammaproteobacteria bacterium | reverse complement strand
TTTCTGGCGCGATTCCCTGATTTCACGATGTTCCCGCATTTCTTCGTGGTCGATCCGGACGGGCGCGTGGCCGGTTCCGTGGTGGCCGATGTGCTGATCCGTGACGCGAAGTACGACCCGGAACTCCTCGCGCGCTTCGTGGAGCAGTGGCGCCTGCCCTGAGCAACCGCCAGCGGCGCTGCGCTCTCAGCCCGGCGCTTCTTCCGCGAGCGTGAGCCTCGCGTGCAGCACAGCCGCATCGTGTGCGCGTGTCTCCAGCCTGAACCCCAGTCGCCGGCACAGATCGAGCATCGTGGCGTTCTGCGCCAGCACCTCGCCGGTGATCTCCTGCAGCCCGCGTGAGCGCCCCCAGGCGATGATCCGCTGCATCAGGTGCTGGCCCAAGCCCTGCCCCGCGATCGTGTGGTGCACCAGTATCGAGAACTCCCCGCCCCTCAGGTCCGCATCGCAGTCGAGGCTCACCGCGCCCAGGAACCCGGTGGTGCCCGGTGCGCCGTGGGTCGTGAGGATGAGAGAGATCTGCCGGTCGTAGTCGATCTGCGTGAAACGCGCGGCCATCGCGTGGCTGAGCGTCTTCAGCGGCGCGAAGAAGCGCAGGTAGATTTCCTCCGGAGTCAGCGTGTCGAAGGCGCGCCGCATCGCGGGCTCGTCTTCGGGCCGCACGGGCCGCAACCACAGGCTGCGTCCGTCCTGCAGGTGGATCTCTTCCTCGAGTTCACGGGGGTAAGGCCGGATGGCGAGGCGCGCGTGCGGCTCGCCTGGCGCCGCCGCGATCCGCATCCGCACATCCAGCGCCACCGCGCCCTCTGCCCGCGCGAGCAGCGGGTTGATGTCCAGTTCGCGGATCTCCGGGATTTCGCAGATCAACCCGGAAAGCCGTACGAGCGCGAGCGCCACGGCATCGGTGTCGACGGCCGGAATGCCGCGCGCACCTGCGAGCAGGCGGGAGATGCGCGTGCCCGCAACCATATCGCGGGCCAGTTGCAGGTTGAGTGGCGGCAATGCGAGCGCGCGGTCGTCGATGGTCTCGGTGGCAGTGCCGCCCTGGCCGAAGACCAGCACGGGTCCGAACTGCGGATCGCTGCTCATGCCGAGCAGCAGCTCCTGGGCACCGCGACGCGGCACCATCGGCTCCACCTCGAAGCCTTCCAGACGTGCCTGCGGCAGCCGCGCACGGATGCCCGCGGCCATGGCGAGCGCGGCCGCGGCGGTGGCATCCGCGCCCTGCAGATCGAGCACCACGCCGCCCACGTCCGTCTTGTGGGGCACGTCGGGCGAGCGGATCTTCAGTGCCACTGGGCAACCCAGACGCGCGGCGATCGCGCCGGCACCTGCGGCGTCCGTGGCGGTTTCGGTTTGCAAGACCTCGAAGCCGGTGTCCGCCAGCAGGGCGCGTGCCTCCGCTACGGGCAACCATTGCTGTCCTTCGGCCACGCGCTGCTGCAGGCGAAGACGCCAGTCCTGCACGGCAGGCATCCCGATCTCGGGCAGGGGCTCGGGGGTCTGGTCAAGTGTCTCGCGCGAGCGCCGGTAGGCCACGGCGTGCATGAAGGCCCGCACGCCCTGCTCCGGTGTGGGGAAGGCGGGAACGCCGGCCTGCTCGCAGAGCCGGCTCGCCTGCTCGGCGCGTGTCCCGCCCACCCAGCTGCAGAGGAGCGCGGTCCGTCCGCGCGACGCCAGCGCCTGCGTGACGGCTGCTGCGGCATCCTGTGCAGGACACACTGCGGTAGGACAATGGATCAGCAGCACCGCGTCCACGCCCGGGTCTGCTGCCACGATGGCGGTGGCCTGCGCGAGCCGCTCCGGGTTCGCGTCACCGATCACGTCCACCGGGTTCGTGCGCGACCAGTTCCGCGGCAGCATGGCATCGAGCGCGGCCAGCGTGCCGGAGGAGAGCGTGGCAAGCGTGCCGCGGCGCCCCGCGAGCGCGTCGGCCGCGAGTACCGCCATCCCGCCGCCGTTGGTGACGATCGCCAGCCGCTCGCCTTGCAGCCGCGGAATGCGCGAGAGCGATTCCGCGGCATCGAAGAGTTCCTCCAGCGTGTCCACGCGCAGCAGCCCCGTGCGCCGGAACACGGCCTCGTAGACTGCGTCGCTGCCCATCATCGCGCCCGTGTGGGTGGCGGCGGCGCGTGCGCCGGCGGCAAAGCGCCCGCCTTTCACCACCAGCACGGGCTTGCTGCGGGCGGCCGCACGTGCGGCGGATACGAACTTGCGCGCCGAGGTCACGCCCTCGACGTAGAGCAGGATGGCGTCGGTCTGCGGGTCGTCGGCCAGGAAGTCGAGCAGGTCGCCGAGATCCACGTCTGCCATGTCGCCGAGCGAGACCACCTGCGAGAAGCCGATGCCGCGCGACTCTGCCCAGTCCATCATCGCAGTGACGATCGCGCCCGATTGCGCGACGAATGCGAGGCGCCCCGGTGCGGCGCCCAGATGCGAGAAGGTGGCGTTCAGGCCGGCGAGCGGCGCCATGATCCCGAGACAATTCGGGCCAACCATCCGCACGCCGTGTTTTCTTGCAGCCGCCACAAGCGCGGTTTTCGCAGCGTTCACGGCTTCGGCGTCTCCCATCGCCGCGCTGATCACCACGACGGCACGTGTGCCGCGCGCGCCGAGCGCATCCACCATGGCTGCGGCCGTGTCGAAGGGCGTGGCGATGACGGCGAGTTCGGGCGCTTCGGGCAGGGAGGCCGCGTCGGGGTAGCAGGGCGTGCCGTGCGCGCTGGAAAGCTTGGGGTTCACGCCGTAGACGCGCCCCGTGAAACCGCCTGCAAGGATGTTGCGCATCAGCACGCTTCCGATCGCGCCGGGGCGTTCGGTGGCGCCGAAGACCGCGACGCTCGCGGGGCTGCGGAAGCTCTGCAGGTGGCGCACGCTCATCGTCTGATCCCTGTGGTGAGCCCGCGTGAAGTCTACTGACTCCCGGCGTCGATTGAGTACACTGCGGGCTCGATCACACGAGGACGATCCCGATGGCCTCACAGGCGCCGGTGGCAGTGGTGACGGGTGCGAGCCGGGGTGCAGGGCGGGGCATTGCGCTCGCGCTCGGCGCCCACGGCTACACGGTGTACGTGAGTGGCAGGAGCGAGGCCGATGGAGACTCCGATCTGCCCGGGACGATCCACACAACGGCGCGTGAGGTGAGTGCCGCCGGTGGCCACGGCATCGCCGTTGCCTGCGACCATGCAGACGACGCGCAGGTTGCAGCGCTCTTCGCGCAAGTGAAAGCCGAACAGGGGCGGCTCGACCTCCTGGTGAACAACGCCTGCGCCATCCCCGACGAACTCGTGCAGCCCGGCGGTTTCTGGGAGAAACCGCTCTCGATGCTGCGCATCCTCGATGTCGGCATGCGCTCGCATTACGTGGCGAGCTGGCATGCTGTGCCGCTCATGCTGCCCCAGGGCAGCGGGCTCATCGTGAACACCTCCTCCTTCGGAGGGCATTGCTACATGCACGGTCCGGCCTACGGTGCCGGCAAGGCCGCGGTCGACAAGATGGCCCATGACATGGCCGTAGAGTTGCGGCCCCACGGCATAGCCGCGGTCTCGCTGTGGATGGGGTTGTTGCGCACCGAGCGTACCGAGCGTGCGCTCTCGGATCCGGAACTGGCGAAGCACTATGCGCATCTGCTGGACACCATGGAAACCCCGCAGCTGAGCGGCCACGTGATCCACGCGCTGACGCAGGATCCGCAGCGGATGGAGCGCTCGGGGCGCGTCTGGATCGGCGCGGAGCTCGCGCTGGAGTACGGTATCCGCGACGCAGGCGGTCGCCAGCCTCCCTCGCACCGCCCCATGCTCGGTGACCCCACGGTCTTCGGCTCGGCGGTCATTCAGTAGCGTCGGGTTTGCGATCTCACTAGAATGCTGCGCGCCGTCCGCGCCGCCGTTTCCACGCCCCGGAGAGCCAACATGTCAGTACTGCCCACCGGCACATTCGCGGATTGTCCCAACGGCTATCGCATGCATTACCTCGACGTGGGCGAGGGCCCGGTGGTGGCCTTCCTCCACGGCAGCGGCCCTGGCGCCAGCGCCCACAGCAACTTCAAGAGCAACTATCCGTATCTGGTCGAGCGCGGCTTCCGCTGCCTGGTCATCGACCACATCGGCTACGGCTTCTCCGACAAGCCCGACGACGTCGACTACACGCTCGAGTTCTTCTCGCAGTGCATCCGCCAGACGCTGGATCACGCGGGCGTGAGCCGCTGCTCGCTTGTGGGCAACTCGCTTGGCGGCGCGGTGGCGCTGCAGTTCGCTCTCGAAAACCCGGAGATGACCGAGAAGCTCATCCTCATGGCGCCCGGTGGCCTGAACGCCAAGGAAGAGTATTTCCGGATGCCCGGCATGGCGAAGCTCGGGCAGGTGTTTTCTTCAGGACAGGCCGTGACGCCGGAGGTCATGAAAGATCTCTTCGCCACCTGCCTGATGCACGATCCGAAATACGCCACCGACCATCTCATCGCCGAGCGCATGGAGATCATGAAGCTCATGAATTCGCGCGTGGTGGCCACCATGCGCGTGCCCGAACTCACCGAACGCCTGCACGAACTGAAGATGCCCGTGCTGGGCTTCTGGGGCATGGACGAGCGCATGATGCCCGAGTCCGGCATCCTCAAACTTGCAAAGAACATCCCCGACATCCGTCTGGTGCTGGTGTCCAACTGTGGTCACTGGGTCATGGTGGAGCACGAGGCGATGTTCAACCGCACCACCCTCGATTTCCTGGTGAACACATGAACGCAGACGATATCGCCCGCCTTGGCGACGAACTCCACGCCGCGCTGCGCGCGGGCACCGTGCTGGCACCTCTCACCGACCGCGAGCCGGGCATCACCATCGATGATGCCTACCACATCTCGCTGCGTTTTCTCGAACGGCGCATTGCCGACGGCGAGAAGGTGATCGGCAAGAAGATCGGCGTCACCTCCAAGCCCGTGCAGGACATGCTCGGCGTGCACCAGCCCGATTTCGGCTTCCTCACCGATCGCATGCATTACCCGAACGGCGCTGCCATCACCGTGGCGGGCAATCTGATCGCCCCGCGCGCCGAGGCCGAGATCGCGTTCCGCCTCAAAAGCGATCTGGTCGGGCCGAACATCACCGAGGCCGATGTGCTGGCGGCCACCGAGTGCATCATGCCCTGCTTCGAGATCGTCGATTCGCGCATCCGCGACTGGAAGATCCGCATCCAGGACACGGTTGCAGACAACGCCTCCTGCGGCGTCTTCGTGCTGGGCAATGCCGAGCGCGACCCGCACGACTTCGACCTACCCGCGCTGCACGTTAAGGTCTTCAAGAACGGGCAGCCGTTGAGCGAAGGCAAGGGCGCGGCGGTGCAGGGCAATCCGCTCACGGCGGTGGCCTGGCTCGCCAATACGCTTGGGCGTTACAACATCCCGTTCAAGGCAGGCGACATCATCCTGTCGGGATCAGTGGTGCCGCTCGAGCCGGTGAAGGCGGGCGATGTGATGCGCTGCGTGGTCGAGGGTTTCGGCGAGGCGAGCTGCTCCTTCGTCTGAGCCGCCGCCTGCAGTCCGGGCGCCTGCGGGCGCCCTGCGTGTTCCAGAGTGACGCTCTCCCGACAGGAGAGCACCGGAGGACTTCCCAGATGAGCAAGAAGATCAAGGCGGCCATCATCGGCCCGGGCAATATCGGCACCGACCTGCTGATGAAGGCACGCCGCTCGGAGTGGATCGAGCCCGTGTGGATGGTGGGTGTGGAGCCGGATTCTCCCGGTCTGGCCCGTGCTCGCGAGATGGGGCTCAAGACCACCTCCGAGGGCGTCGACGGCCTCGTCGCCACCATGAAGGCAGACGGGGTGCAGATCTGCTTCGACGCCACCTCTGCCTATGTGCACGCTGCCAACTCGGCCAAGGTCACGGCGCAGGGCGCCCTGATGATCGATCTCACGCCCGCGGCGATCGGGCCCTACTGCGTACCGCCGGTGAACCTCAAGGATCACGTCGGCAAGCGCGAGATGAACGTCAACATGGTGACCTGCGGCGGGCAGGCGACCATCCCGATGGTCTATGCCGTGAGCCGTGTGCAGAAAGTGGCCTATGGCGAGATCGTTGCCACCGTCTCCTCTAAGTCGGTAGGGCCGGGCACGCGCAAGAACATCGATGAATTCACCCGGACCACCGCAGGCGCCGTGGAGCGTGTGGGCGGTGCGGCCGAGGGCAAGGCGATCATCGTCATCAACCCCGCCGAGCCGCCGTTGATCATGCGCAACACCATCCACTGCCTCACCGAGGAAGAGCCCGACCAGGCCGCGATCACCCGCTCGGTGCACGAGATGGTGGCCGAAGTCCAGAAGTACGTGCCGGGCTACACGCTGAAGAACGGCCCCGTCTTCGACGGCAAGCGCATCACGGTGTGGATGGAAGTGGCGGGGCTCGGGGATTTCCTGCCGCGCTATGCCGGCAATCTCGACATCATGACGGCTGCCGCGCTGCGCACCGCCGAGATGTTCGCCGAAGAAATGGACGCCGGGCGCCTGGTGCTCTGACGGCCTCTGCCGTCAGAGCGACACGGGCATCGGTATCACACGAGCACGAGGACAGAACGAGATGAGCATCCAGGGCCGAAAAGTCACGCTCCACGACATGTGCCTGCGCGATGGCATGCACCCCAAGCGCCACCAGATCTCCCTGGACGAGATGCGCTCCATCGGACGCGCACTCGACGAGGCGGGCGTGCCGCTGATCGAAGTCACGCACGGCGATGGTCTGGGCGGGCGCTCCATCAACTACGGCTTCCCCTGCAACTCCGACGAGGAGTACCTGAAGGCTGTCGTCGGCGTGGTGAAAAACGCGAAAGTCTCGGCGCTGTTGCTGCCCGGGATCGGCACGGTGGACCATCTGAAGATGGCGCGTGACTGCGGCATCGGCACCATCCGCGTTGCCACCCACTGCACCGAGGCCGATGTCTCCGAGCAGCACATCGGCATGGGTGCCCAGATGGGTCTCGACACCGTGGGCTTCCTGATGATGGCCCACATGATTTCCCCCGAAGAACTGCTGGTGCAGGCGAAGCTCATGGAGAGCTACGGCGCCAACTGCATCTACTGCACGGATTCCGCAGGCTTCATGCTGCCGGCCGACGTCACCGCACGCATCGCTCTGCTGCGCAGCGAACTCAAGCCGGGAACGGAGCTGGGCTTCCACGGCCACCACAACATGGCCATGGGCATTGCCAACTCGGTGGCGGCGGTCGAGGCCGGTGCCAACCGCATCGACGGCTCTGTCGCGGGTCTGGGTGCCGGCGCTGGCAACACGCCTCTCGAGGTCTTTGTGGCGGTGTTGAACCGTATGGGCGCGGAGCATGGCGTCGATCTCTTCAAGATCATGGACGTCGCGGAGGATCTGGTGGTGCCGATGATGGACACCCCCGTCCGCATCGACCGGGACGCCCTGATCCTGGGCTACGCGGGCGTTTATTCGAGCTTCCTGCTGTTTGCGCAGCGCGCCGCAAAGAAGTACGGCATCAGCTCGCGCGACATCCTGGTCGAGATGGGCAAGCGCAAGACCGTGGGTGGTCAGGAAGACATGATCGAAGACGTGGCCCTCGACATGGCGCGTGCCAAGGGCTGAACTCGTGCCTTGCGTGCAGGAGCGTCCCGCGGGGCGATTCAGCCCTGCGGCGTGACGTGGCGGCGTACCAGGAACACGCCGCAGACGACCAGCGCCATCGAACCCGCCACGATACCGAAGAGTAGCGAAGCCCCTGCTGCCCCGGCGCCCACCCATGCGCCGGCAAAGGAGCTGCCCAGCGCGCCTATCCTGCCCACGGCCACTGCGCTGCCCACGCCGGTGGCGCGGATTTCGGTGGGATAGACGTGGCCAGACAGCAGGTAGGCGCCGATCTGCATCGAATTCAGGCATACGCCTGCAACCGTGCACAGCACGAGCGCCGTGGCATGGTCTGCGAGGTTGGCCTGGCCCATCACCAGGGCTGTCACCACACCCGCCGCCGCCATCGCTCCCAGCACGCCCCGTGAACCCGTGAAGCGCAGCAGCCACGCCGTACCCATCGAACCCACGATGCCCCCGAGGTTGTAGCTCGCGAGCATGTGGTTGGCCGTAGCCTGATCGTGTCCGAGATCCGTCAAAATCGTGGGCAGCCAGTTCATGAAGCAGAACATGCCGAAGAGATTGGCGAGAAAGATCAGCCAGACGCCCGCCGTATCGCGGCGGAATTCGGCGCCCAGCAGTTCGGCGAAGGAAGCCTTGCGCGCCGGTGGTTCGAGGAGCCAGAGCGGGTCGGTCGTGGAGAACCGGGATCCTCCCAGCAGGGCATTCACTGCGGCGGTTGCCTCGGCGCGGCGGTGAGAGCGCAACAGGAAACGCGCGGACTCCGGCAGCCAGAGCCACAGCGCCGCCGCGAGCAGCACCGGCAGCACGCCGCCCACCACGAACACGGACTCCCAGCCGAAGGCAGGGATCATGCGCGCCGCCAGCAATCCCCCCAGAAAACCTCCCACCGGCACGCCCACCAGCGTCGTCATCGTGAGCACGCCGCGCCAGCGCAGGGGCGCGCTCTCGACCACCAGCGCGGTGGCGTTGGTGAGCGCACCGCCCAGCCCCACGCCGGCGAGAAGACGCAAGACCAGCAGTTGCGTTTCGGTCTGCGCCCAGGCCGAGGCCAGCGTGGCAATGCCGAAAAAGAGCGCGCTGCCCACCAGCGCCGGCTTGCGCCCCCAGACGTCTCCACGCGGGCCAATGGTGAGCCCGCCGATGGCAACGCCCACCATTCCCGACGCGAAGATGGGCGCAAGTTCCGCCCGCGTGATGCCCCACTCTGCGAGCAGCGCGGGCGCTGCGAATGCCAGCACCTGCAAATCGAAGCCATCGAGCACGATCACGCTCATCGCGAGCAGGGTCAGGATCAGGTGGTTGCGCCCGATGCTGGCGGAGTCCAGTGCCGACCCGACTTCGAAGGAGGGATCTCCGGCGCTGGTCGGAATGGTTGCTGCAGGCGCGCTGGCGGTTGTTTTCATGGTGTGTCCGCAGACCTGTTCAGGTCGTGATGATCGCACGATCGCGCGGGCGCGGGCACGGCCGTCGCGGGCATGGCCCGCTCCCACTTGAGGTGGCGCCGTGGGTGTGTGTGGCGGTGGGAGCGCGCCATGCGCGCGACTGAGACCGTGGGTGCCGGAGTGCGGGCCGAGTCGCGGGCACGGCCCGCTCCCACATCAGGGGGCGTGGCAGATAAGGCTGCAGCAGGTCACAGCGCCTTCGGCCTTTGCCACTTCGCCTGCGTCCACCAGCAGCGGGTTGATGCCCTCGGCGATCAAGCGCTCCCGTGTGCGCACATGGTGGCGTGCGTAGATCAACTGCGCGCCGATCAGAAGCGCGTTCGCCGCATCCGGTTCGGAGGGATCCACCCCGATGCAGCGCCAGCCCGCGAAGAGCCCGGGTTCCACCC
>CAIXOY010000339.1 GCA_903921135.1 uncultured Gammaproteobacteria bacterium | reverse complement strand
GTCGCGGGCTCCAGCGCTGCTCGCTCATCGGGTGGTGGCAGGCGTGGCAGTCGAAGGCCACCAGTTCCGGAAAGAGACCGTCGCGTCGGGCGGGATCACCCACGATCGCAAGGATGCCTTGCGCCGCCACGGCCTGCCCCACGGCCCATGTTGCGAGCGCATCCGGTGCGCCCTTGCGTTCGCGGTAGTCCGCGTCCACGCGGTAATGCGCGGGCTCCAGCGCAACGAAGGTGCGCAACTCGAAGGAGAGACGCGGATGCCCCGCGCCCATGATGCGGTGCGTCATCGGGCGCGTGGCGTCGCCAAGGTGGCACGAGAGGCAGAGCCTGGCGCGCGCGAGCGGCTCGTCCGTCGGGTAGAGGCCCTTCGCGATGTTGCCCGCGTGCGTGGCGCCGGGTTCGGTATGGCTGCCGATCCAGTCGCCTGCGGGGCCGTGGCAGCCCTCGCAGCTCACGCCCTCGGTGATCTGGAAGCGTTCGCCGCGGGGGCCGGCGGGGTTGTGTGCGTGGCAGTCGAGGCATACCGCGGCAGTTTCCGCAGGTTCCTGCAGTCCGAGGTTTTTCGCGATGCGCACGGAGGCCGGCGAGAGCAGCACGTTCCGGGCTTTCGCGTGCGGGTCGAGGCGCAACCAGGTGGTGTATTCGTTCTGCAGCACGTGGCTGCCTTCCCACGGGCGCACCGATCCGTGGCAGGTGCTGGAGGCGCAGTTCACCGTGCCCACCGACATGCCGTGCGCACGATGCGGCAGTGGCGTCTCTGCCTGCGCGCCGAACGCGCACAGCCAGAGCAGCGCGAGTAACACCGGCAGGCGGATTCTCATGGCGTTGCTCCCGGTGCCGGCACGGGCGGCAGGTAATCGGCGGGCGTGCCCGTGTCCGTCACGGTCCACACCGCTCCGTTGGGGCGGAGGTAGAGGTGTTCCATCTCGGCGCGGGTGAAGGGGCGCGCGCCGATGCGGCCCACGATCGCGATCTGCCCGCCTGTCTCGTCAACGGCGCGGTCTCGGTCGAGCCCCTTCGATAGCGCGAGTGCGCGCGAATCGGTACGCCGGGTGGCGATCAGTTCCGGGCGCGGTTCGGGCGAGAAGCCGTAGAAACGCGGCTGGCTTTCGGGAGAGGTGAGCTGCAGCACCGCCAGCCCGTGGCGGCCGTTTGCCACATAGGCGAAGAGCGATGCATTGGTGGTGGCGACCACCACGTCTTGCGCGTCGTCGATGCGGCCTTCGGCATTGAAGCGCTGCTGCAGCCGGGGCGCCTCGGGGCGCTCGATGCCCACGATCGCGAGCCCCTCGTGCCCCGCCGCCACGTAGGCGTAGGTGCGGGCGAGGTACACACGGCGCGCATCGGCGAGCGGCACCACGGCGTCCAGCAGGCGCGGTGCCGCGGTGCGCGTCACGTCCACCACCTGCAGCCCGCGTGCGGTGGTCACGAAGAGGTAGCGGAACTGCAGCGCGCTCGCGCGAGCATCCTCCAGCGCGACGGAGGCGATGTGCCGCGGCGCGAGCGGGTCGTCGAGGTCGATGATCTCGAGGCCGCGCGGCGTGGTGATGTAGGCGATGTGACCGCCGAGCACGATGTGGCGTGCACCATCGAGCAGGCCGTCCGGGTTCCACGCGAGCGCGCGCGAGAGGCGGTTGTTGCGGGCCTCGCCATCGGTGAGCGTGTCGACGTTCACCACGATCAGCCCCTCGCGTGTGTCGCTCACGAAGGCGTAGTGGTAGATCGGGTGGAAGGCCTGTTCCTGGTTGGTTTCGCGCATCAGGGGCCCCGTGTTCCGCTCGGGCGCCACGGGCTGGTTGGTGGGCAGTGCCACGCAGCTTGCGTCCGTGCTGCCCACGTTCGTGTCGTGGCCAAGCGGTGAGTAGGGCGCCGAGATGATCCGCTGGCTGATGCCCTTGTTGCCGTTGCCCGCCACGTCCAGCACACGCATGCCGCCGCGGCCCTGCGCGGTGAAGAGATATTCCCCCCGCAGCTGCAGGCAGCGCACGGCGTCGGGCGCGCCTGTGGTGGTGTGTGCCTCGCGGTGGGGCATGTCCTCGATCTCGCGCTGGTTCTTCTGGTGCTCGGCGTACCAGTCCGGGTAGGCATACTTCTGCAGGTAGGAGCCGATCACGGCCTGGGGCTCGTCCCACTCCGTCACGCCCACCGACTCCACGTGGCGTTCCGAGCCGATCCACGCATAGCGGCCGACGAAGTTCACGAAGTTCGTTCCCTGCAGCAGCAGCTGCGCCATGATCGCGTTGTTGTCGTTCTGGCGGGAGACATGGCAGTCGCTGCAGGTCTTGGTCTCGGTTTTCCGTTCGGTGTGGGGGTAATGCGGCGCGAAGGCCTGGCTCGAGAAGCCGCTCGCCGCGATCGGTGGCTGCTGGTAGTAGATGCGCTCGCGGTTCGCGTTCTGCGAGGACAGCACCAGCGCCGAGCTCGAGCGGAAGGGCGCGATGCGCGCGCCTTTCACGCCGCCGTGCACGCCGAGCTGGAACATGTCGTCGCGCGCCACCTGCACGTTGTAGGTGGCGTAGTTGCGCGTCTCGCCGCCCTCGAAGTGGTTGCGCCCGGTTTTCCAGTTCGCCTGGATCGGCAGGTGGCAACCGCCGCAGCTGGTGGTCCAGCTGGTGTGGCAGGTCTGGCAGAGCATGCGGTCCTCGCCGTGGGCGAGTTTCTCCGCAGCAGGGCCCCATTTGCCGTCCTGCCCGGCCACGCCCGCGCTCATCAGCTTGGCGCGCGCGGCCTTGGGGTTGTAGGCCGGGTTCTGCGGGTTCACGGTGTCTTTGACCAGCGAGACCATCCACTCCCGCGTGGGGTCCAGCGCGGATCTCTGGAACAGTTCGCCGTTGCGCCACTCGAAGCGGCGGCGCCCGTCCTGCGTGCGCAACAGCGAGAGATCCGTGCCGCCGGGCGGCGCGGCCGGGCCGCTGGTGTGCAGCGTCGGGTACGCACGCGCGGTGCCGTGGCAGTCCTGGCATTCGATTTCCACCGCCGCCGCCACCTCGCCGTAGAGGTGGCCGTTGCCGTGCATGTCCTGCGCGAAGTGGCAGTCGACGCAGTGCATGCCCTTGTCGAGGTGTATCGAGGCCATGTGCACGGCCTTGTCGAACTTCTTCGGATCGTCGTCTGCGACCACCTTGCCTTCGGCATCGAGCAGCGCGCCGTGGCGGTCACGTTTCTGCACCGCGCGGAACACCCAACCGTGGCCGTGGTAGTCGGCGAACTGCGTGTCTTTCATCTCGCCGTTGCGCAGCCAGAGATCGTTCAGGAAGGCGGGATCACGCCAGTTGCCGCGGATCACGGCCTCTTCCGGATTGCGGTTGTTGATCTCGCGGATCTCGGCGTCGCCCGGGTAGTGCTGCTTCGCGGGGAACATGCGCGGCGCGTCCGGCTCGTAGTCGTACTGTATGTAGCCGTAGAAGGAGTTCAGGTAGATGTTCGGCTGGTGCATGTGGCACACCATGCACTGGCTGCTGGGGATCGCTCGCGTGAATTCATGGCGCAGCGGGTGCCCGGATTGCGTGCGGTCGATCGTCGGGTCCGCGCTCTGCGAGCGGCCGCGGTTGCCGAACTGCGCGTAGCGCCCGCTGTGCGTGGGCTCGCGGTCGTTGGCATAGACCACGTGACAGGCGCTGCAGCCCGAGGCGCGGTAATCGCCCGGGTTGTCGTTGGTGCCCGGGAACCAGAGGTGCGGGTCGTTCAGTCGTGTCTTGGTGAGGTTGATCACCGGTACCGCGATGCGGCTCCCGGTGCCGGGCCCGCGGTTGCTCTGCTTCACGTCGGGCCGGCCGGGTTCGTCGAGGCGCTGAAGTATCCCCGTGCTGTTTGGCAACCCCACTTCAGGGAAGCTGCTGTTGATCACGCGCCCGCCGCGCTCGAAAACACGGAAGATGTCGGCCGGCGGAATCGTCTCCCACGCGGGCAGCGGGTAGAGCTTGGGCAGCACGCCCTTCTGCGCGGCGAGCGCGGCGTCGGTGGCGCCGGGGCTCAGGATTGCGGCTGGCGTGCCGTCTGCCGTGTAGGCCTCGCCGAGCATGTAGCGTTTGTAGGGCAGGATGCCGTTGTTGTAGGCCGCGCCGCCCCAGAGCATCGCCGAGGTGCTCATCAGGCTCCTCTCCTGCGCCTCGACGAGCGCCAGGTGGCAGGCGCCGCAGGCCTCGCGCGCCGCGCGCAGGTCACCGGGGTTCACGAAGCGCACGAAGGCGGCGTGTTCGCGGTTCTGTGCCGCATAGACTCCCGCGGGGTTGGCGGCATTGCGCCAGAGCGCGGTGTTGCGCGGGAGCACGTGGGCGCGGTCCATCGCGGCCTGTGCGGCGGGGCCCCGTGTCGCGCTGCCCTCTGCCATCACCGATGCATCACCGCCGTGGCAGTCGGTGCAGCCGAGCACCACGCCCGGGTTGGCGTGCATCGTGTGGCGGTCGGTCTGCACGTGGCAGCTGGTGCAGCCGGCGGATTTGGTCGCTGCCTCGGCCGCGCTCTGTGCGCGCGGCGCCGGAGGTGCCATGTGGTAGATGCGTTCGGCGAGAGCATGCTCTTCGGAGGCGCGCACGCTGCCCGTGGCGCACAGCACGAGCAGCGCGAGCAGGAACTGCAGTGTGTGTGTTGTGTTTCGCATGCTCAGAAACTCGCCACCGCGCTCAGCAGCGCCGTTACCGGGCGGCCGTGGCGGCCCTGGCCGAAAAGATCCTCCAGTGCGCCGGAGGGCTCGAGCATCGCGGCCGAGGCGTTCAGCACCACGTTCTGGTTGTAGAACGGTCGCCACTGGATGCCGGCCGAGAGATCCCAGCCGATCTCCCGCGAGCCGAGCGGCTGCACGCGCAGGAACTCCAGCGTGCCGGCCTGCGCGAAGCGCAGATGGTTGAGGTTCGCGATCAGGCGCAACTCCGGCGTGATGTCGATGTCCGCGCCCAGGCCAAAGAGCACCAGCCCCGGGTTCACGAAATTCGCCTGCCCCTGGTCCTTGCTGGTGCGCAGCGAGGGCAGCACGCCGTTGCGCCCCGAGAGCGCGACGCTGCCGCCGCCTACCAGCGGAATGTTCTGGCGGATCCAGTAACTGGTGTCGGCGCCGGCGAACTGGGGGTTTTCGAGGATGGCATCGAAGCCGCGTGCGCTGCCGTCCAGCGGATCGTTGTCGCCGCTCGCGTACAGGAAACTGCCGCGCAGGCGTATCCAGCTGAAATCGCGCGAGAGCTCGCTCGCGTGGAAAAACGCACGGATCTCCTGCTTGCGCCCGGCGATGGGCGCGAAGTCCTGCTCCCCGACCGCGAGGTAGGTGCTGGTGCTCAGGTTCAGCCGCAGCGAGGGCCACAGGAAGGAGAGGTGCCCGTCGCCGGAATAGCCGAGGTAATTCACGGTGTAGGGCTCGGGGCCCGGCGCGACGGAACCCACATCGCCCGGGCGTACCACGAAGCCGTTCTTGTCGGCGTAGCGCCGCGTCTCGGTGTTGCGCTCGTGGAGCAGCGTGAGTTGTGAGGTGAAGCCCGTGAGAGGGAAATCCTGGCGGTAGACGTTGGCGACGAAGATGTCGTCGTCGCGCCACGCCGCGAGGGTGTCGTTCAGGCCGCTGTTGGTGTCTTTCTCGAGGCGCCGGAACCACGCCAGGTTGTATTGCCAGCGGTTGTTGTCGCGGTTGCCGAAGAGTCGCACGCCGAAGGGCAGGTCCTGGAACAGAAAGCCGCGGAAATCGCTGGTGAAGGGCTGTATCCCCACGCGCAGGCTGTCGAAGTCGTAGCGGTCCGACACATTGCGCAGGTGCCGGTCGTAGAAGAGTTCCTGTATGCCCACGAAGTTGTCGTCGCGGCGGCAATGCTTGCCGGCGCGGAAGACGCGGAACTGCCCGGGATCCGTGCCCGCAGCGCTCCCAGCGCCGCCGCTGTCCGCACCGACGTCCAGGCCGTCGCCCGCGCCCGGATCCACGCCGCCCGGCCCCTCGTCCGTCACAAGCGCCACGGTGTCGCAATCGTTCGGGTCTGCACGCAGCGCGCCCGCCTCCTGCACCGCCACGCGGTTCAGGTTGAAGACGGGCGTCACGCGGAATTCCCAGTCCGGCGGGCGGAAGGTGGTGTTGCCCTTTACCAGCGAGAGGCTGGTGATCAGCGTGCCCGCGAGGATGCGCTGGTCCGGATCGCCGAAGATGTCGGTGACACCGCCCTCGCGTGCCGTGGTTGGGCTCACGGGTGTGGGAATGCGGCGGAATTCGGCCACCGTATCGAGCACCGCGCCCAGGTTGAGGAACACCTGCTCACCGAGCTGCGGCAGCGGCACATCGCCCTTCAGCGGATTCTGGTTGTAGGGGTCGTACCACGGGAAGTCGAAGCCCAGCGCCTGCATCAGCCGCCAGCGATCCGGTACGGGAAGGGATTCGCGCGGCAGCGACGGGTCCGGTGGCGCGAGCTGCGCCGGGTCTTCCCCCGGCAAGGTCACGAGCGCTGGTGCCGTCTCACCCGGGCGGCGCAGCAAGGGTTCGGGCGTGGTGCCGCTCTCGGCCCGCGCCAGCCGCGGTTCTGCGCGCACGGCGATCCACTCCACGCTCTGCTGCCCGTATTCCGCTTGCGCCTGCAGCGCCCAGCCGCTCGCGCCGTCGTCCAGCCGCACGCGGAACCACGCGCCGCGCTGTTCCATCACCGCGAGCAGCGTGCCGCGATCCGCGCGGGCGAGCACGGCACTCGTCGCCACTGGCGACGCGTGTATGCGGATACTCGCGCTCATCACCTGCAGTTGCCGCTGCGTTGTGGTGCGCGTGTCTGCCGCGGCGCCCGCGGGAGAGCAGAGCAGGCTGCCGAGCAGCGCGAGGGTAGGAGCGACGTGGCGGAACATGTGCTCAGATCCCGTCGCAGACGTTCTGTGCTGAGGGCTCGCTCAGCAAGGGCGACTGCGGGCACTGCACGAATTTCAGCCCGCTCACGCGGATCGCCGGTGTCGCGTTGTTCAGCCCGCTCCCGGTGCGCGCGAGGCCCAGCGCGGCAATCATGTCGTCCTGGTCGACGCCGTCGCCCGAGACGCCCACCGCACCCACGATGCTCTGACCGCGATACACCGGCACGCCGCCCGGAAAGATCTGTATGCCGTTGTCGATGCCGATGCGGATCGCAGTGCCCGTGGCCGGGTCCGCGGTGCAACTGCTGCGCGCGGTGTCGAGCAATTGCACGGTGCCGGGGCGGTTCAGAAGATCAAGCTGCAGGCCGACGTTGAACACGCTCCAGCCGGCCCCTCGTGAGAGAGGCCCGCGCCCGTTACCGTCGATGCCGTCGGGGTAATTCGGGCGGTGCAGGTTGCCGATGGCACGCGCCGAAAACGCCCGCGCGTTCGCGAGTGCCGCGGGGTTGCCGAGAAAACTCCGCAGGTCGGCCACCCGCGCGGACTGCCCCGCTGCGCCCAGCCTGCTTGCTGCTGTACTGCGGGAGAAGAACACGGCGCTGCGCGCCTTCTGCAGCGAGACATCGGTGCCGAACAGCGGCGCGTCGGGGCTGCGCGCGATGCCGAGGATATTGCCCGCGGCATCCACTACCGAGACCGTCACCTGCGCGCTCGAACCATCGGGTTTGCGGATCTGGGCGCGCGTGTCCCGGGCCAGTGTGAGCGACTGCAGCAGCAGCGCGCGGACCTCGGCTGCATCGAGCCCGCTGCCGCCGGCGCGAAGCGGCGTGGGGAACAGCGAATCACGCGGGGCGTGGCGCTGCTGAGGGAGGCTGCCCGTGCCGGTATCCAGCACGAAGAAGCCCGCGAAGCCCTCGGCACTGGTGCCGGCCCGGAAGCCGGAGGCGCGCTCGCCGTAGCGCAAGCCGCGCCGTGCCTGCCCTTCTGCAGCATGGAAGCCCGCCACCGACACGAAACGCCCGGCAAGCGCGGGTGCGGCGGGAATCGCGCGGGATGCGGTGCCGGGCAGCAGCAGGCGACGGTCGGCGTCGGAGTAACGCAGCGTCACGCCGCCTGCCGTGATGCGGTCGGCGCGGATGGCCAGCGGTGCCGCGAAGCCCGCGCTCGCGGATTGGGCGATGATTTCCTCGATATCGGCGTCAGGGCGGGAGGGGTCCGGGTCCAGATCGATGCCGTAGATCGACTCGGCGCCGGCGACCACGCCGATGCCGCCCACCACGCGGCGGCCCTTGTAGAGCGGAAAACCGCCCGGATCTGCCGACAGGCCGAGCGGCGAGGGGCGCGGGCCCACGCCCATTGCGCTGCCCTTGCTCACCAGATCGCCGCACGGCAACTGGCTGAACTGCACGCCGAAAAGCGGCCCGCCCGGGGTGTTGCCGAGGCGCGGCGCGAAATGCTCCTGCACGATGAAGCCCGCGGTGCGCGTAGTGAAGGCGTTCCCGGAGGAGGAGAGGTAGGCGCCGGTGACGGCCTTGGCGATGGCGGCCTGCGCCGAGAGAGGCGCGCTGATGCCCTCGAGGCCGCCGCTTGCCCCCGGTGCGCTGCGTATCGTGACCGTGGCGCCGTCACCCCCGTTTGCGGTGCCGGTGCGGTAGACCGCCAGCACATTGCCCACCCTGTCGCTGAGGGCCACGGTGAGCTCCGTCTGACTGCTTCTTGCAGCGACCTCCAGCGCCTGGTTCAGGATGCAGTGCACCTCACCGGAGGTGAGGCGTGCGAGGTCGTCCTCCGGCGTGCAGGCGGCGTGCGCGCCGCCCGCGGCCGCCGCGGTTGCCAGTGCGGCCAGCCAGCGGTGCATCACGGCGCCGTTTCCAGCGAGACAGCGGTCACGGGCGCATGCCCGGATACCACGTGGAAGCCGTGGCAGAGTCCGCAGTCGGAGGACACCTTGCGCGGCTCGGGTGCGCTGCCCGCGTGGCAGTCGCGGCAGTGCGCGATGCCGGGCATCAACACGTCTTCGGCCGACGTGCTTTCTTTTGCGGCGTGACAGCTGCCGCAGCTCTCGCTGCGGTGCGCCGCGTGGCTGAAGCGCGCGGCCGGCATCCACGTGTGCGCAGGCGCTACGGCGGGGATGCGCCACTGCGGCAGGCTCTCGCCGGGCGTGCCGGCGGTGCCCGGCCCCGACACGCGCTCGGGTGTGTGGCAGACGCGGCAGGCGGTTTTCTCCACGAGTTCCGTGGCAGCCACGCGCGCCATGGCGAGCGGGTCGGCCCCGCGGGTGACGAAGCTCGGAGTTTCCTTCTCGCGGCCCGGGCGCAGGAGTCGCAGTCCTTGCGTTGCGGCGACCGGATCGGGGGGCGCGCCGTTGCGGGCCACGAAGGTGTAGAACTCGACCAGCGTGTCCAGCACCTGCGGTACCGGCGCGTGTGGCAGTTCACGCCCGGAGAGCGCGGGCTCGATGGCCAGCGAGTGGCAGGACTGGCAGTGCGTTTCCATGCGCACCGGCAGGAAGGATTCTCCGGTGCCATCCGGCGTGTGGCAGTCGGCGCAGTCCATGCGGCGCTTGCCATCGGGGCTGCCCACGCCCCCGGCCGCGAGGTGCACATCGTGCGGGAAGCGCAGCGCAGAGGCCTCCTGCAGCCGGCCCTCGGCGGGCAGACGCACCCGCTCGAGTGCCGCGTCGGCGGCGATGCCAGAACGTTTCTGTACGCGGAACTGCGGGTGTGCGGTGGCGAAATCCGAGACGTTCTGCGTCAGTGTTTCAGCGTGGTGCGCGCCGATGTCGCCGTGGCAGCTGCCGCATTCCTTGCCCACGAAGTGCCGGTTCTGTTCCGCGAGCGCGAAGCTGCCCTGGTGGTCGCGGTGGCAGGTGGCGCAGCGCACGTCGAGCGCGGCGTCGTGCACGCGGCCCCGGTCGACGTGGTCCTGCACATCGCGGTGGCAGCTGCGGCAGTCTTCGTCCCGCACGCGGCTGAAGGGCTTCGCGTGGCAGAGCTTGCACTCCGAGGCCCAGGGTTGATGCGCGGCGGCGAGCGGGCCGGGGTTCCACACGGTGTCGAAGCCTGCTCTGGCCGTTGCCGGCGCATCATCGGCAGGTGCGGGCCACAGCAGTGGCAGTGCGATGCCGAGCAGTGCGACCAGCAGCACCAGCACCCACGCGATACGCCGTCGGCCGCGCAGCGGCTGGCGCAGGCGTTGTGCCTCTGCCTGCAGGGGATCCGGGTTGCCGGGTGCTGCCATGGGTGGCCTACCAATACACGAACACGGAGATCACGTGCGCGGTGAGCGCCACCAGCAGCGCCATCGACAGCGGCACGTGAAAGAGCAACCAGATCTCTGTCCAGGCCTTGAGGCGCAGGTATTCGCGCAGGTTCCCCAGTTGCTGCTGGCGGCGCAACTGCACGGCATAGAGCTCGCGTACCGCACGCGAACCACCCGCCAGACTCGCGGCATGGAGCGCCGATACGGCGGCATCGGTGGGACAGTTGCGCGGCGCGCCCAGGCGACCACGCAGCCCCCGTGGCAAGGGCGCGCGGGCCGAGGCCTCGATCAGCGTGCCGAAACGCGGGTCCATGTCTGTTGTCAGTTGTCTGGATTCCGCGTCGAGTTGCGCCAGTGCCTCCAGACGCTGCGCGATCGAGAGACCGCCGGCACGGCGACCGAGGAGTTCGGGGTTGCGCAGGTACACGCCCACGCCCCAGATCCCGCTCAGCACCACCAGCAACATCAGCGCCCAGGCGAGCGTGTGGATGTTCCAGCCGAACTGGAAGCCGCAATGCAGCGTGCCGATCACCACCACTGCCAGCCCCAGCCACACGTGTGCCGAGAGCCAGCCGCGCACGCTGCCGAGGCTGGAGCGGTAGGCGCGCTTGCGGATGCCGAACAGCGAGAGCCACACAATGAGCAGGGCGCCCAGCGTGCCCAGCGTGTAGCCGAGCCAGGTGCCCCCGTTCGGTACCGTGCGGGGCGCTTCCAGCACGTAGGCGAGTACCGAGGCTGCGGTGAGCCCTCCGGCGAGCTTCAGGTAGCGGAAGCCCGCAAACTCGAGGAGATTCTCCCGGTCCACAGCGCGCCCCTCAGAGCTTGCCGTCTCGCAGGTCCGCGAACTTCACTACCCGGCACTTCATCGCCTTGGGCGGGTTCACCGACTTCACGTAGCGGCCCAGCATGCCGCCCGTGGCGTGCCCCAGCGTGGTCAGCCAGTTCGGGTAGTGCGGGCCCGGGTCCTCGTGCGCGAGCACGATGTTCACGCGGCCGTCGTGCTCGTAGTGTGCGGTGAACTTGTTCAGGCAGACCTTGAAGAAGCGGTAATCGAGCGACTGCATCCAGTGGTTGGAGATCTGCAGGTTCCAGGTCTCGCAGACGGGGATGTCGTCCAGTTCGATCAGCAGCGCCTCGTCGGGAGCGAGTTCCCAGTACGTCTGGTAGTAGTGGATGTTCGGGTCGCCGCCGGCACGCTGGCAGATCGCCTGGTCGTCTTCGGGCAGCAGGTTGGTGTGCTTGGCCTTGTAGCGGCCCTGCCAGGCGAGCGTCATCTCGCCGATGTTTTTCGCGAGGCCCACCGCGGCCTGCAGCGAGTTGCCCAGCGCCTCGACCTGCAGATTGTTGTTGGCGCGCTCCGGGTTCAGGCATTCGATCGTGAGATCAGCGGGGATTTCCTCGCTGCGGCGCCCGAAGGTCTCGCGCACGATGATCATCCGGGAGGAGGGTTGCGTGGGCAGCCAGTTGCCGGGCTTGGGCGTGCTGCTCACCAGGATCTCGAAGCTGCCATCGTCGGCGAAGTGCATTTCTTTCGAATCGATGTTGCCCGTGTCGACCATGCGGCCCACGTCGGTGGAGCTGCCCTTGCTGCCCAGGCTGAACCACTGCACGGTGCCGCGGTTACCACGGATGCGGTAATCGAAACGGCCGTCGATCACGCAGTTGTAGTAGATGTTGTCGGGGTTGTCGTTCAGCATTTTTTTTGTCTCGTCGGCGAGACGGAAAAACGCGGGGAACTGTGCGTCGGCGTAGTCGAGCGTGGATTCGAGCCCGGCGCGCAGGAGCTGCGCCATGCAGCGGAAGCCGATCGCGCGGGTGTAGACGTCTTGTGGCACTTCCGGGCGCAGCACCACCTCGCCGGCCTGTTTCAGGGCATCGCAGAACTCCGCCCACACCCGCCCGTCCAGTATTTTGGATTCCGCCTCGGTCATGCCCGAACTCCCCGTCTTTGGTGATGAATGCCTGCCCTTTGCGGGCGCCCCAGATGGTCGCACAGGGCGTTGCCTGCGGCCATCGTCCGTTCCGATGGCCCGGGGGCGCTGCTCCTTGGGTAGCATGCTGGCTCCTGATCGGGGCGCGGGGGGGATGCGATGGCCGGTTCAGAGCAAAACGCCGCCGCGGAGCCAGGCTCCGCCGCATGGCTTGCGGCGGAATGGCGCGGCATGCAGCGGCGCATGCTCGACTGCATCGCGACGCGCGCGAGCGAGATGCTCGATCGGCCGCTGGTCGTTGACACCAGCCTCTACACCGACCCGGCACGCCACCGCGCCGAGCGCGAGCGGCTGTTCCTGCGTGAGCCCTTGCTGGCGGGCTTTTCCACGGAGCTGCCCGAGCCGGGTTCCGTGCTGCATTTCGAGGCCTTCGGGCCTCCGGTCTTCGTGCTGCGGCGCGAGGACGGCGGTCTCGATGCTTTCCGCAATGTCTGCCCGCACCGCGGTGCACGGCTGGTGACGGGCGCGCGCATCGGTAGCGGGGTGGTCTGCCCCTTCCACGCCTGGCGTTTCGGTGCTGACGGGCGTTTGCAGTCGCGTCCGCAGGAGGCGGCTTTTGCCTGCGAGGGGCCGGCGCCCGCACTCACGCGCGTGCCCGTCGCGGAAAAACACGGGCTGGTGTTCCTGCGCCTCGATCCCGCAGGCGAAGCGATCGATGTGGACGCCTTCCTCGGGCCGATAGCGCCGCTCATCCGCAGCTTCGGGCTGGCCGCGGCGCAACACGTGCGTACTGACGCAGTGGTGACGGAGGCCAACTGGAAACTGGTGGTCGACGTTTCCTGCGAGGGCTATCACGTGCCGGCCACGCACCCGACCACGCTCTCGCCCCAGCTCGTGCCCTTCATCACGATCCACGACAGCTTCGGCCGGCATCACCGCTTTGCCAGCCCGGCGCGGCGCATGCAGGAGTGGGTGGGGATGCCGGAAGAGGACTGGCCCGTGTCGCACTACAGCGCGGTGCATTACCTGTTCCCCAACACCATCCTCACCTATTCCGACGCGATCGACGGCGGGTTGCCGGTGATCGCGCTGAACCGCTCCTATCCCGGGCGGCACATCGGCGAGACCACCGTGCTCTACTCGAGCTACCGCCCCGCCTCTGCCGCGGAACTGCCCGAGGACGCGTTCATCGCGCTGCACGAGGCCGTGCTCGGCATCAACCTGAGCGAGGACCTGCCCATGGTCGGGCGCGCGTGGGACAACTACCAGCGCCTGCCGGCGCCGTCACGGCTCGTGTTCGGGCGCAACGAGATGCTGTTGCAGCGCTATCACACTGACGTGGCGGAGGCGGTGGGGATGCCGCTGCGCCTGCCCGCCTGAGGGCCTGTTTTGAAGGGGAGTCGCGGGCATGGCCCGCTCCCACAGTAGGGTCCTGTGGCCATGCCCCTCCTGCTGCCGGGTTCTGTGCCCATGCCCCTCCTGCTGCCGGGTTCTGTGGCCATGCCCCTCCTGCTGCCGGGTCCTGTGGTCATGCCTCCTCCTGCTGCCGGGTTCTGTGGTCATGCCTCCTCCTGCTGCCGGGTTCTGTACCCATGCCTCCTCCTGCTGCCGGGTTCTGTGCCCATGCCCCTCCTGCTGCC
>CAIXOY010000338.1 GCA_903921135.1 uncultured Gammaproteobacteria bacterium | reverse complement strand
GCGACAGCAGGGCAGGGTCGCGGGCATGGCCCGCTCCCACGGGGGATGTGGGAGCGCGCCATGCGCGCGACAGCAGGGCAGGGTCGCGGGCATGGCCCGCTCCCACGGGAGCGGGAGCGGTCTCAGCCCACGCTCTCGCGCCGCAGCGCCTGACACATGCAGTGCACCGCGCCGCCACCCGCGCCGATCATCGAGACGTCCGGGTCATACACCGTGAGGCCTTCGGCGCGGCACTTCTCGATCAGGCGCTTGCTCGAGGCGGGCACCAGCACGCTGTCGTTGCCCAGCGCCACCACGTTGCAGCCCAGTTGCATGGCGTCGCCATAAGAGACATCCAGCAGCCGGATGCCCTTGCCGCGCAGCCACGCCACGAAGTCCGCTTCGAGCGCATCCAGACAGGCCACTGCCAATCCCGGCGCAAGCATCCCGAACTGCACGTCCAGATGCAGGAAGTGCGAGTCGAAGGCGTAGGGCCGGAACTCCCAGCCCTCGGCCTCGAACCAGGCCTTCACCTGTTGCACGGCGGGCTCGATGGAGCGCTCGCCCGAGAAGCCGCAGGTGGCCACGCCCGGCTGCAGCACCATGAAATCCCCGCCCTCGATATTGCCCGCCGTCACCAGATCGAAGATGGGGATCTGGTGCTCCAGGTAATAGCGCAGCACGGCCGCGTATTCGCCGCGGCGATAGGGTTTCTGGAGCTGGGTGACGATCACGCCCCAGGGCGTCATCACGCTGCTGTCGCGCGCGAAGATCTGGTAGGGGAGGTTGTCGCTCGCGGGCAGGCGGTGCACCTTCGCGCCCGACTGCTCGAAGGCGTGGATCATCTCGCCGTGCTGGCGCTTGGCCACATCGAAATCGAAGTGCAGACCTACGCGCTCCGAGCGCTCGGCAACGGCGTTTCCCGCGCGCCAGGCGAAATTGTCCACGGGGCCCACGAGAACGTCCGTCAGCCGGCCGTACTCGCTGTCGATGCCCCAGTAAGCCGGGCGCGGTGTGCCGCCGCCGTCGATGCGTGTGCGCAGGATCATGCTCTCTCCTCTTTCACTGGTTGGCCGCTGCGAGCATGGCTTGCAGCAGCACATCGGCACCCGCGGCAAGGTGCGCGGGTTCGGCGTCTTCGGCCTCGTTGTGGCTCAGGCCTTCTGCGCAGGGCACGAAGATCATGGTGGTGGGGGCCACGCGTGCCAGATACAGCGAATCATGCCCCGCGCCGCTCACGATGCGCCGGTGGCTGAAGCCCAGCGATTGCGTGGTGCGCTCCACCAGATCGACCAACTCCGGCGCGAAGGGCGTGGGCGGCATGTGCCAGATCTGCTCCACCCGCACGTCAACCTGTGCACGCGCGGCTTCTTCCGCCGCGATGGCGTGCAGTTCTGCGAGCATGCTCTCCAGCACGGATTTCTCCGGGTGACGGATGTCGACGGCAATCGTCACCGTCTCGGGCACTGTGTTGCGTGCGCCCGGCTGGCACTGCGCGTTGCCGATGGTGCAGCGGCCCCATGGGCTGCGTGCTTCTGCAAGCGCGAAGGCCCGCTCGATGATCCGCGTCGCGGCGCGCCACGGGTCGCGGCGTTGCTCCATCGGCGTGGGGCCCGCGTGGCACGAGACGCCGGAAAGCACCACGTCCAGCCAGTAGAGGCCCTGTATGCCCGTCACCACGCCGATGGTGGTGGATTCCTTTTCGAGGATGGGGCCCTGCTCGATGTGCGCCTCGAAGGCCGCGTGGATGGGGTAGGGCGCTACCGGGTGTTCGCCGCGATAGCCGATACGATCAAGCTCCTCGCCCACCGTGCGCCCCGCGGCATCGGCGCGGCTCAGGGCGAAGTCCATGTCGTGCTCGCCTGCGAAGGCGCCGGAGCCCAGCATCGCCGGCACGAAACGGCAGCCTTCCTCGTTGGTCCACGCGGCCACTTCCACGGGGCGACGCGTGCGGATGCCGTGATCGTTCAGCACGCGCACCACCTCGAGGCCCGCTAGCACACCGTAGAGCCCGTCGAAACGTCCGCCGGTGGCCTGGGTGTCGATGTGGCTCGAAGCCAGCACGCTTGCCGCTGCAGGATCGTCGCCCTCGCGCCGCGCGAAGAGATTGCCGACGCCGTCCACGCGCACACTGCAGCCCGCCTCACGCGCCCAGGCGCAGAAAAGGTCACGACCGGCTTTGTCT
>CAIXOY010000337.1 GCA_903921135.1 uncultured Gammaproteobacteria bacterium | reverse complement strand
TGCCGACGCATTCCTCGCCACGCAATTGCGCCCCGATCTTCTCGAGGCCGCGGCCCTGGCCGCCGCGTATCCGCTGCGGCTCCGCATGCAGCGCGGCTATGACCACGGGTATTTCTTTGTGAGCAGTTTCATCGGCGAGCACATCGCCTTCCATGCGGGCCATCTCCATGACTGAGTGCCCCGGCGGCCCCATCCACCCGAGGCGCGGCAGTCGCGCTCCCACGGACATCTGCGCGTGAACCAAGACGTACTCGCATCCATTCTCAAGGCCCACGCCGGCACGCGCGGTGCACTGCTTCCCGTGCTGCACGCCGTGCAGGAGGCTTTCGGCCATGTACCGCCAGAGAGTGTTCCCCGCATAGCCGAGTCACTCAGCGTCTCGCGCGCAGAGGTTCACGGGTTGATCACCTTTTTCCATGACCTCCGGCTGGAGGCAGGTGGTCGTACCCGTGTGCAGGTCTGCCGCGCCGAGGCCTGTCAGTCTGTCGGCGGGCGACAACTCGAAGAGGCCGCGCGGCGCCTCACCGGTCTCGAATTCGGCGAAACCAGTGCCGATGGCGCTGTCACGCTCGATGGGGTGTATTGCCTCGGCAATTGCGCCTGCGGACCAAACGTGCGGATCGATGACAGTGTGCACGGCGGCGTCGATGCGGCTGCTCTGGAATCCCTGCTCGCCCGCGCGAAGAGCGGTACCGCCCCGATCCGTATTCTGGATGACGCGCCCGCTGTCACGGCCTCTGCAGATCTACTGCAGGTTTTCGTGCCCTCTGACACCACGGCCTGCTCGCTGGGCGCCGATCAACTCGTCATTGCGCTGCAGCGTGCTGCAGCGGCGCAGGGGACGGGGCTCCGCGTGCTGCGCAACGGTTCGCGGGGTGCGGCGTGGATGGAGCCACTGCTGGAAGTCGAGCGCGATGGCCAACGCATCGGTTTCGCCAACGTCACGCCTGCTGACGTGGATTCACTGATCTCCGGCGGTTTCGCAGCGAGCCATCCGCGCTGCATCGGTGCGGTGGATTCGCACCCGTGGATTCTGCGCCAGCAGAGGGTGAGTTTCCGGCGTATCGGTCGCATCGACCCGCTGTCGCTCGAGGACTACCGGCGCGAGGGCGGGCTGGTGGCGTTGCGCCACGCGCTCTCGCTCTCGCAGCAACAGATCGTTGATGCCGTAAAAGCCTCGGGCCTGCGCGGTCGTGGTGGAGCGGCGTTCCCCTCCGGCATCAAGTGGCAGACCGTGCTGGACACGCCTTCGGCCCAGAAGTTCGTTGTCTGCAACGCGGAGGAGGGAGATTCGGGCACCTTCGCGGATCGACTCATCCTTGAGGCCGACCCCTTCCAGTTGCTGGAAGGTATGGCGATCGCAGGCCTTGCCACCGGCGCCGACAAAGGCTTCATCGGTCTGCGCATCGAGTACCCGCAAGCGGCCGTCGTGATGCGTCGGGCGATCGAGATTGCCCGCGCTGATGGCTGGCTCGGTACCGACGTGATGGGCAGCGGGCGTGCCTTCGACGTGGAACTGCGTATAGGCGCAGGTGCGTATGTCTGCGGTGAAGAGACCTCCTTGCTCGAGATTCTCGAGGGGCGTCGTGGCACGGTGCGCGCCAAGCCGCCGCTGCCTGCCATCAAGGGGCTCTTCGGCAAGCCCACGCTGATCCACAACGTGCTCAGCCTCGTTGCCGTTACCACCGTGCTGAGCGAAGGCCCCGAAGCCTACTGGGGCAACGGCGTGGCGCGTTCCCGCGGCACCCTCGCCGTGCAACTCGGGGGGAACGTCAAGCGCGGCGGTCTGGTCGAGGTTCCCTTCGGCACCACGCTGCGTCAGTTGGTCGAGGACTACGGTGGCGGCACGCGCAGCGGTCGTTCGATGCGCGCCATCCAGGTCGGTGGCCCGTTGGGAGCCTACCTGCCTGCATCGCAGTGGGACACCGCTCTTGATTACGAAGCCTTCGCCGCGCTGGGCGCGCTCGTCGGTCACGGCGGCGTGGTGGTCTTCGACGACACAGTCGACATGCTGGCGCAGGCGCGTTTTGCGCTGGAATTCTGTGCGCTCGAGTCTTGCGGCAAGTGCACGCCCTGCCGTATCGGCTCGACCCGCGGCGTTGAACTGATGGATCGCATCGCCGCAGGCAGGGATCGCGCCTCGGACATGGCGCTTCTGGAAGAGCTGTGTGGCACGCTGACGAACGCCTCGCTCTGCGCGCTCGGCAGCCTCACACCGTTGCCGGTGATGAGCGCGATCCGCCATTGGCCCGAGGATTTCGCGGCGAAGGCAAAGGTCTGAAGGTCTGAAGAGATGTACCGGCCACACTGAAGTGGCCAGCACCGGAGCGGACATCCACCGCTCCACACACGAGGCAAGTGACATGCTGCAGTACTACGAACCGCAACGGGATCTCGGCACGCCGGCCCGCGTCTCCGAACGTCTGGTGACGCTCAGCATCGATGGTTTCGATGTGGTCGTGCCCGAGGGGACGTCGGTGATGCGCGCAGCGGCGATCGCCGGCATCAAGGTGCCCAAGCTCTGCGCCACCGATTCGGTGGAAGCCTTCGGATCCTGCCGGGTATGCCTCGTCGAGATTCAGGGCCGAAGAGGCTATCCCGCCTCCTGCACCACGCCTGCCGAAGAGGGCATGGTCGTGCGCACGCAGACGCAAGCACTCGCGGGCCTGCGGCGCAACGTGCTCGAACTCTACATCTCCGATCACCCTCTGGACTGTCTCACCTGCAGCGCGAACGGCGACTGCGAGTTGCAGGACGTCGCCGGCGAAGTGGGTTTGCGCAAAGTGCGTTACAGCGTCGAGGGTGCAAGCCATCTCGGTTCCGCGAAAGACGAGTCCAATCCCTACTTCGCCTTCGATCCCTCCAAGTGCATCGTCTGCTCGCGCTGCGTGCGGGCCTGCGAGGAAGTGCAGGGCACTTTTGCGCTCACCGTGCAGGGACGTGGCTTCGACTCGAAGATCGCGGCGGGGCAGGGAGGCTCGTTCATGGAGTCCGACTGCGTGTCCTGCGGCGCCTGCGTGCAGGCCTGCCCGACGGCCACCTTGCAGGAAAAGAGCGTCATAGAGACCGGCGTTCCCGAGCACACGGTGCTCACCACCTGCGCGTATTGCGGTGTGGGTTGCTCCTTCCGCGCCGAGATGCGTGGCGACACGGTCGTGCGCATGGTGCCCAACAAGGACGGCAAGGCAAACGAAGGCCATTCC
>CAIXOY010000336.1 GCA_903921135.1 uncultured Gammaproteobacteria bacterium | reverse complement strand
CTCGGGCGAGGGGCTGAAAGAGATCGCACGCGGGCTGCGACTGCGCAGGCTGATCGCCAGCCGGCTCCGATGCGCGCAGGACGGCCTGGCTGCGCTATCGGGCATGGAATCGCTGGAAGAACTCGGGCTGCGGGCCACGCCGGTTTCCGCGCCGACATTGGAAAGCCTTGCAACGCTGCCGCGGCTTCAAACCCTCGATCTGCGCGACACGCCGCTGGAGCCCGCGGCAGGAGCGGCGCTGGGGCGCATGCGGGGGCTGCGCGAACTGCGGCTCTGGGGAACGCGTCTGGGGCCGCGCAGCATCGAGGCACTCGCGCCGCTCACAGGGCTCAGGCTGCTGCAGTTGCCGGCACGGTCCGTCGATGACCGCAGCCTGGAAGCCCTGTCCGGGCTGACATCGGTGAGCGTGCTTTTCCTGAGCGGCTGCGCGCTGACAGATGCCGGCGCACGTGCTCTCGCGTGCCTGCGCGCGCTCGAGGTGTTGTACCTCGCAGACACCGGCATGGGTGATGAAGGTGTTGCGACGATCGCCACGCTGCCTGCGCTTCGGGTGCTCGATATGGCACGTTGCCGCGTGAGCGATGCGGCTCTCGCGGCGCTTGCAGGCACTGTTTCGCTAGGCCTACTCGATCTGCGCGGCACCGCTGTCACCGACGCAGGCCTCGAGCATCTGCGTGCCTGTCCGCACCTCACCAACCTGTTCCTTTCCGGCACTGCGGTGCGCGGCACGGGGCTCATTGGTTTCCCGGCGCTGCGGGTGCTGGATCTCTCGGGAACACAGGTCGACGACGAGGCGCTCCGAGTGATCGGGACGCTGGGTACGCTGGAGCGGCTGGGCCTGGCCGACACCGCCGTGAGCGACGCTGGCGTGCCCGCCCTCGCGGGCCTCGGGAATCTCGAACGCCTGCGCATCACGGGTTCCGGGGTGAGTGCAGCCGGGCTGCAGTCGCTCGCCGGGTTGCGATGGCTGCAGAAGACATGGATCGCCGACGACACAGCGGAGGAAAGACCGGGCTGAGCTCCGTCTGTAACAGCTTTGTCACCGCGATGGACGGGCCGCAGCCACGGGTGCTCACGGTGCGGGTCAAACTCTCGCGGGCGGTGTTGGCTCAGGTGTAGCGGGTCGAGCCCCAGCGCTCCTTCGCTTCCGCCAGGCGACGCCGGCTGACCGCCACCTGCTGCCCGTCTTTCAGCAGCACGACCCAACTCCCTCGCACAGACTTCAGCTGCTTCACGTGACGGTCGGCGATCCACTCGCCGCGCCGGACCTCGAGCCCCTGCCCACCTAACAGACCGATGACCCGGTGCATGGGCCCCGGGACCGTGGTCATGCCCTCGGGGCTGTGCAGATGGACATACTGCAGGTCGGCCGTGACGCGCAGTACCCCACCGCGCACAGCGGTCGGCAGCAGGCCGTCATGGGGATGCTCCGGCGTCTCGACCGGGGTGTCTGCCGGGGATCCACCAGCGGGCACTGGCGCGTCGCCGGCCACGGCCTCGGGCCAAGGCCCGATTGCCGTCGATCCATCAGTGGAGACCTCTTCCCGCTCCTGCTCCGCCAGGAAGACGGGCGACAGCGATTCGCTCGCCGAGATCCAGGCCGGCAGGCTCGCAATCATGCAGCTCAAGAACACCGGCAAGGCGCTGGCCGACCACTCATCGATGATCAATGAGAACCCGAAGGGCTCGGTTTCGGGAAGCGAGAACAGTACGTCGATCAGTATCGATGCCGGCAGGAACAGCAGCGTGGCGAGCAAGCAAGAAGCCAGGAGAAGGCGCCGGCTGAGCCGCTCATGACCCGATACGAGCAGCCATTGACTGAGCCACCAGGAAAGGAAGGTCGCAGCCGCTGTCGCCAGCCAGAACGCATAACGCCGCACCACGCCATGCCCCGACACTGGACCGGCCTCCAGATGGGCGAGCGTAAGCCCGATGAACAGGAACACCGCCGCCGCGAAAAGGCTCCATCGCTGCATCAGGATCGAGAGTCTCATCACCGGAATTCCAACCGCATAGCGCCGCGCCGTTGGTGCGCCACATCAACCGCTCATGCCGATGCAGTGCCGCTCGTGAGGCGGAGTATACGAGCGGCACTCCTCGCCCTCCATGCTCGCCTCCCGACGGTATCTGCGGCGCACCGTCCGCCGCAACTCTGCAGGGGAGCAAGACTATGAATCGGATCTCTGGGCGCTGCGTGGGCACCTTGGCGGTGATGGTATCGCTGTCTGTGGCGGGCCACACCATCGCCGATGACAGCACCGGGGAGGCGCTGGTGCCGTTGCCGTCGGTCCTCGACTTCACCCAAGGCGGCGGGTTTGGCATCGCACTCGGGGGCAGCGTGGAGTACGAGGGGGCCTATGACGGATCGGACGAGACCGAACTGGAGGTCACGCCGGCCGGGGGGGTCCACTACCGACAGGGCAATCATCTCTTTTTCTGGGAAGGCTACGAGCTCGGATGGCGGGGCCGGCTCGCCGATACCTGGCTGGTGCAGGCCGGCGTTCGTGACGAGGAGGGGCTGGACCCGGACGACTCGGAGGACGGCAATCTCGACGGCATCGAGCCGCGCGACTCGCACGTGGTCGGATTCCTCGAGGTACGCCGCGGATTCGGGGACGACTGGCGCAACTGGGTCGGCGCCCGGGTCATGGGCGGGGCGAGCGACTTCGGCGTGCTCGGCGTGCTCGCGGCCGGCCACCGCTTCGGAGAGCAGGTCGACGGCACCGGCACGGAGATCTACGGCTTCCTCACGTTCGGCACCGAGGATTTCATCAACAAGGACTTCGGCCTGAGCGAGGCCGACGCGCTGGGCTCGGGATTGCCCCGGACCACGCTGGATGGCGGCTATCGCTCGGCGGGCATCCAGATCGTGCATCGCCGATACCTGACCCGCAATCTCCATGCGATCGCGCAGGCAGGCGCCGAGCTCTACTCCGGCGATATCGGCGACAGCCCGATCGCACGCGAGGACTACGAGTTCGAACTGTCGCTGGCACTTGTCTGGCACTTCGGCAGATAGCTCGTTGCGCCGTGCGGTTTCCGTCTGACTGCATCCCGGAATCTCCCCGCCGGGATTGCAGTCCCGGCTGATCACGGTGCGTGGTGAACTCTCGGTGCTTGCGTCGACGTAGAACCTTCACGCCCACGTCTTCCCTGAGAGCCCCGCCCATGACCGCACCCATCCGACTGTTGCGCGCCGGCTGCATGGCACTGGGGCTGCTGCTCCTGTCTGCCTGCGCCGGCATCGACCCCGCACGCTATGCCGCAGAACAGCCCGCGCTGGACATGCGCCAGTTCTTCAACGGCACCCTCGACGGCTACGGCATGGTGCGCAACCGCGCGGGCGAGGTGACGCGCCGCTTTGTGGTCGTCATCGAGGCCAGCTGGGCGGGCGAGGTCCTCACGCTCGAGGAGGACTTCGTGTGGAGCGACGGCGAGACGGAAAAGCGCGTCTGGACGATCCGGCAACGGCCCGACGGCAGCTGGTCGGGCAAGGCAGCCGGCGTGATAGGCGAGGCCACCGGTACGCTCTCGGGGAACACCTTCAATTTCCGCTACACCTTCGATCTGCCCGTGGGCGACACACGCTACGAAGTCCGGTTCGATGACTGGCTGTATCTGATCGACGAACGCAACATGCTGAACCACGCGAGAATCAGCAAGTTCGGCGTGGACGTGGCGGATCTGTTCATCAGCTTCAACAAGCGAACTGCGAGAACGGTGGACTGAGCCCCTCGCCCGACTGTATGGTTCTGCCGCCATCGGCACCTCCGACGACACAGGATCATCGCGTGACAGGCCCGAGCCAGAACGCGCCTCCCGTCGGGAGCAAGGACACGCCCCCGCGGATCGCGCGCAATTACATCGCAGGGCGTTTTCTCGACGCCGGCACACCCTTCCCCAACCTGAGCCCGGTGGACGGCAGCCTCGTGGGCGAGGTGCTGGCCGCAGACGCCTGCATGGTCGATGCCGCCGTGTCGGCAGCGCAGGCGGCCGTCGATGGCGAGTGGGGAAAGATGGCGCCCGTGGAGCGCTTCCGCTTGCTGCGCGCCGTGGCCGACGGGATCGAGCAGCGCTTCGATGACTTCGTGGCGGCCGAGATGGCGGACACGGGCAAGTCGCTCGTTCAGGCCCGCACCATCGACATTCCCCGTGGTGCCGCGAACTTCCGCGCCTTTGCCGAGCTCGCGCAGGCACGCGCCGGCGAGTGCTTCCATACCCACACCGCCGACGGGCAGAGAGCGCTGAACTACACCGTCCACCGCCCGCTCGGCGTGGTGGCGGTGATATCGCCGTGGAACCTGCCGCTCCTGCTGCTTACCTGGAAAGTGGCGCCCGCGCTCGCGAGCGGCAACGCTGTGATCGCCAAACCCTCGGAAGAAACGCCCTCCACAGCGACGCTGCTCGCAGAAGTGATTGATCGGGTCGGGCTCCCACCGGGAGCGTTCAACCTGCTGCACGGCGGCGGGCCAGGCGCCACGGGCGAGTTCCTCTGCACGCACCCGGGCATCTCAGGTGTCAGCTTCACGGGTGAATCGCGCACGGGCAGCGCGATCATGAAAAGCGCCGCACCCACTGTGAAGAAGCTTTGCTTCGAGCTCGGCGGCAAGAACGCGGCGCTGGTGTTTGCGGATGCAGACTTCGAGGCCGCAGCCGCAGGCGTGGCACGCTCTGCGTTCACCAACGGCGGCCAGGTGTGCATGTGCACCGAGCGCGTGTACGTGGAACGGCCCCTATTCGAGGCCTTCGTGGCACGCGTGGCCGAGCACGCACAGGCGCTGCGGCTCGGCTGGCCCGCGGACTCAGACACCGATATGGGCCCGATGATTTCCGCGGTACATCGCGACAAGGTGCTGGGTGCCTACGCACAGGCCCGCGCGGACGGCGCCGCCTTCGTCTGCGGTGGCGGCGCACCGCGCTTCGGTGACGCGCGCGATGCAGGCGCCTGGGTGGAACCCACCGTGATCACCGGCCTGCCGCAACACGCGCAGGCACTGCGCGAAGAGATTTTCGGCCCCGTGTGCCACATCGCGCCCTTCGACACGGAAGACGAGGCCGTGGCACTCGCCAACGACAGCGAGTACGGCCTGGCCGGCGTGGTCTGGACCACCAATCTCTCGCGCGCGCACCGCGTGGCCGAGCGCATACAGGCCGGCATGGTCTGGGTGAACTGCTGGTACCTGCGGGACCTGCGCACGCCTTTCGGCGGCGTGAAACTCTCCGGCTTCGGACGCGAGGGCGGCATGCACTCGCTCGATTTCTTTGCGGAACCCTCGACCATATGCATCAAGCTCTGAACGCAGCAGACATCGATTCCCTCGCCGCGCGCCTCGATGGCGCGGCCCGCGAGGCCCGCGCCGTGGCGCAACTCTCGGCAGATACCGCCCTCGACCTCGAGAGTGCCTATGCGGTGCAGTCCGCCTCGATCGGTCGCAGGCTTGCGCGGGGCGAACGGCAGGTAGGCCTGAAGATGGGCTTTACCAGCCGCGCCAAGATGATCCAGATGGGTGTCTCCGATCTGATCTGGGGAAGGCTGACCGATGCGATGCATCTGGCCGCCGGCGCGGAACTGCCTTTCGGGCGGTTCATCCATCCGCGCGCAGAGCCGGAAATCGCGTTCCGGCTGGCGCGTCCGCTGGCAGGAGAGGTGAGCCTCGAAGAGGCCATGGCAGCCGTCGACGGCATCGCGCCCGCCATCGAGATCATCGACTCGCGCTACGCCAACTTCCGTTTCTCTCTCACCGATGTGGTGGCCGACAACTCCTCCTCCTCGGCCTTCGTGACGGGAGACTGGGTCGCGCCCTCCTTGCTGGGCAGCGAAGAGATCACGATGGAATTGATGGTCGACGGCGCCGTGGTGGAGCACGGCACCTCGGCTGCGATCCTCGGCAACCCCTGGCAATCGCTGGTCGAGGCCGCACGACTGTCCTCGGTGAACGGGCCAGGCCTTGCGGCGGGCTGGATCGTGATGGCGGGTGCTGCCACCGCGGCATATGCGCTCGCGCCCGGCATGCGGGTCAGCACACGCGCCGGTGCGTTGGGGGAAACAGGCTTCACCGTGTCGGGCACGCG
>CAIXOY010000335.1 GCA_903921135.1 uncultured Gammaproteobacteria bacterium | reverse complement strand
GCATGCGGGCACTCGCGCCGGTCGGGGGATCCGGGTTTATAGCCCCTCGGCCGGCGGGTGTCCAACCCCGTGTTCAGTGAGGCTGAGGGCCGTCATGGCGCTTGCCCATCCGTTCCTCATGCTCCTCGGTGAGTCCGAGGTCCTTCTGCATGTGGCGGGTCTCGCCGGGATGGCGATTGTGTGATTCGACGTCGCATCAGCGCGCTTTCCTGCGCTCTGGCCGTTCGTGCATGAATCTTGCTGTGTCGGCCGGGTGACGTTTTGATGGCGCAGACATGGCCGAAGAAGAGACAGGTCAGGAACGAACAGAAGAGGCCACCCCGCGGCGACTCGAGCGTGCGCGGGAGGAAGGTCAGGTCCCGCGGTCCCGTGAGCTCGGTACTGCAGCCATTCTGCTGACCGGTTCGGCTTCATTGCTGGTCTTCGGCGAGTCCATCTCCGACCGCATCATGGATATCGCGCGCGGTTGCTTCGAGTTGCGTCGTGCGGATGTGTTCGAAACGGGGTTCATGGCCGAACGGCTTGTGGACTCGCTGCACTGGGCACTGCTGGGGCTGGTGCCGGTCTTCATCGCGCTCACCCTCGCTGCGGTGTTGTCGCCGGTTGCACTTGGCGGTTGGATGTTCAGTGCCAAACCCATGACGCCGAAATTCGAGCGTCTCGATCCGCTCGCGGGCTTGCAGCGGATGTTTTCGTTGCGGTCTCTGGTGGAGTTGCTGAAGGCCATCGCGAAGCTGCTGGTGGTGGGTGGCGCCGCACTGCTGCTGCTCTGGTCGCTGCGCGCAGACGTGCTGGCGATGGCAAAGGAGCCGCTCGAGGCCGCGATACACCATGCCTCGCATCTCGTGCTCTGGTCGGCTTTGGCGCTCAGCGCTTCGACATTGCTCATTGCCGCGGTTGACGTCCCGTTCCAGTTGTTCGACCACGCCGGAAAGCTGCGCATGACAACGCAGCAGGTGCGCGACGAGATGAAGGAGTCCGAGGGGCGGCCGGAGGTCAAGAGCCGGATCCGGCAGTTGCAGAGGCAGATGGCGAAGGCTCGCATGATGAATGCCGTGCCCAAGGCCGATGTGGTGATCACCAACCCGACGCACTACGCCGTGGCCTTGCGTTACGACGTCGACAAGTCAGGCGCGCCCTTGCTGGTGGCGAAGGGCGCCGATCTGGTGGCTTTCCGCATCCGCGAGATCGCGCAGGCCAACGGAGTTCCGGTCGTCAGCTCGCCGCGCCTCGCGAGGGCGATTTTCCACACCACCGAGATCGAGCAGGAAGTGCCCTCGGCGCTGTACCTAGCCGTGGCGCAGGTCCTTGCCTATGTGTACCACCTCCGGAACTGGCGGCGCACCGGTGGCAAGGCTCCGCAACTGCCGGGTGAATTCGACATCCCTGAAGGAATGGATGAACCCAGGCGACGCTGATGCATTTCAGGTACGGATATTGCTGAGACCGGTTTGAGGCGCTGAGGCGTCAAATTGTCGATGCCTGTGCCGGCGGCGCAGCGTCATACGGGAGAGAGCATGGCGGCAGGAGTGGCAACCTTGAGCTCGGGCGCATTGGCGCAGCAAATGCGCGTGCTGTCGCGTGGAAATCTTGCCATTCCCCTGCTGCTTCTGGCAGTTCTCGCGATGATGATGCTGCCGATCCCGCCCTTGCTGCTGGATATCTTCTTCACGTTCAACATCGCGCTGTCGCTGATCGTGCTGCTGGTTGCCGTCTATGCCATGAGGCCGCTCGATTTCGCGGTCTTCCCGACGATCCTGCTCGTCACGACCCTGATGCGTCTGGCGCTGAACGTGGCCTCGACCCGTGTCGTGTTGTTGCACGGCCACACGGGGGAGGGCGCGGCCGGGCATGTGATCGAGGCGTTCGGCAAAGTGGTGATCGGCGGCAACTACGTCGTGGGCATGGTTGTATTCGTGATCCTGCTCATCATCAACTTTGTCGTGGTGACCAAGGGCGCCGGGCGCATCTCGGAGGTGAGTGCGCGCTTCACCCTCGATGCCATGCCCGGCAAACAGATGGCTATCGACGCGGATCTGAACGCGGGACTCATCACACAGGACGAAGCCAGGCACCGCCGCGAGGAAGTCGGGCAGGAAGCGGACTTCTACGGAGCCATGGACGGTGCCAGCAAGTTTGTGCGCGGCGACGCCATTGCCGGTGTGCTGATCCTTGCGATCAACCTGATCGGCGGGCTTGCCATCGGCACCCTCCAGCACGATCTCGAATTCGGCCGCGCGCTCGAGGTCTACTCGCTCCTTACCATCGGTGATGGCCTTGTGGCGCAGTTGCCGTCGCTGCTGCTCTCCACTACGGCGGCGATCATGGTGACCCGCGTCAACACCTCGCGCGACATGGGCGAGCAGATCTATTCGCAGATGTTCGACTCGCCCCGTGCAGTTGTCGTGGCCGCTGTTCTGCTGGCGGTAATGGGGTTGGTCCCCGGAATGCCGCATGTCGCTTTCCTCGGGCTTGCCGCACTTGCTGGAGGATTTGCGTGGCTGATACGTGGCCGGGTGGCTGTAGCCAGGGCCGGCAAGGCCGCGGTCGTCGAGGAGCCGCGCATACCCTCGTCCTCGCCGATCGAACTGGGTTGGGACGATGTGGCGCCGGTCGACGTGATCGGTCTCGAGGTCGGTTACCGCCTCATCCCGATGGTGGACAAGGCCCAGAACGGTGCGCTTCTCGGGCGTATCAAAGGCGTCAGGAAGAAACTCTCGCAGGAGATGGGCTTCCTGATCCCGGCTGTTCATATCCGTGACAACCTCGAGCTGCTGCCCAACGGTTACCGGCT
>CAIXOY010000334.1 GCA_903921135.1 uncultured Gammaproteobacteria bacterium | reverse complement strand
GTGCCCGACTCGTTGCTGATTACCTTGCCGGACTCGCAGAGAACTGAAGGTTAACCATGCTTTACGAAACACGCACTGATCTACCCCGACAAACCCGGGTCGTCAAGAACACCTGGATTCCGCTCGCGGATGGCACGCGACTTGCGGCGCGCATCTGGCTGCCGCTGGACGCCGAGCAGAACCCGGTGCCGGGAATCCTGGAATACATCCCGTATCGCAAGAACGACGTCTACGCCGAGGGCGATGAGCGGCGGCATGGCTATGTGGCGGCGCACGGCTATGCCTGCGTGCGGGTCGACCTGCGTGGCTCCGGGGACTCCGACGGGCTGCTCGAGGACGAGTACCTGCCGCTCGAGCAGCAGGACGGCGTCGAGGCGATCGCGTGGATCGCGAGCCAACCGTGGTGCTCGGGCAAGGTCGGTATGCTGGGGCTCTCGTGGGGCGGATTCAACGCGCTGCAGGTCGCATCGCACGCGCCGCCTGCCCTGAAGGCCGTGATCAGCCTCGGTTCCACCGATGACCGCTACGAGGACGACATCCACTACATCGGCGGCTGCGTATTCGCGCGCTACATGCTGATGTGGTCCACCAGTGTTCTCGCGTACATGGCGCGCCCGCCGGATCCGGTGAACGTCGGCCATGACTGGCGGAAGATGTGGTTCCAGCGCCTTGAGGGCAGCGTCGACTGCATCGCGCCGTGGCTGTCGCATCAACACTACGATGCCTACTGGAAACAGGGCTCGGTGTGTGAGGACCTGTCCGCGATCATGTGCCCGATATACATGGTTGGCGCGTGGCAGGACGGCTACACCAACAGCGTGATGCGGGTGCTGGAGAACTACTCCGGACCGTGCAAGGGCCTGATCGGGCCGTGGGGCCATCAGAATCCCTACTTCGGCGTGCCCGGCCCGGCGATCGGCTACCTGCAGGAGACGCTGCGCTGGTGGGACTACTGGCTGAAGGGCATCGACACGGGCGTGATGGCAGAGCCGCAGTTGCGTTTCTACCGCCAGGACGCGGTGAAGCCAGCCGCCACCTACCCGATTCGTGCAGGACGCTGGGCGACAGAGCCGCAATGGCCCTCGCCAAACGTCCAATTGCACTCCGTCGTGCTGGGAGAGCGTGTTCTCGGCACTGCAGGTGCGGCGGGTTCGACGCTGCTGCATCGCAGCAACCTGGTGCCGACAGGCGATGCCGGCAACTGGGCGGGATGGGGCCACACGACCGAGTTCCCGCTCGACCAGCGCCCGGAGGATGGCCAGTCGCTGTGTTTCGACGGACCGGTTGTCGATGCCGAGATGGAAATCCTGGGGCAGCCCCTGCTTTGCGCATGCGTGCGCGTCGACCGGCCGAGCGCGCTGCTGGCGGCGCGGCTTTGCGACGTCGCGCCCGATGGCACCTCCACGCTGATCACGCGAGGCTTCCTGAATCTGACACATCACCGCAACCGCGAGTCGCCGGAGCCGCTGGTCCCTGGCGAGACCGTGTCGGCAAACCTGCGGCTCAAGGCGATCAGTTACGTGGTGCCCGCGGGGCATCGGTTACGACTCGCGCTGCAGACCAGTTATTGGCCGTGGGTATGGCCGTCACCCGAGATGGTCGAGTTGCAGGTACTCACCGGGGGCGAAAGCGTGCTGGAACTCCCGGTGCGCAAAACCCCCGCGGAGGAACTCCCGGTACCGGCGCATTTCGCCAGGCCCGAGGCCGCTCCGGGCCTCGGCGTCGAGGTGCTGCATCAACCGACAGGGGGGCGCAGCTCGGTCTACGATGCCGCGACTGGCCGGCACGTTACGACGGATTTCCCGGCATTCTTTGCGGGCCTGCGCCTGCCCGATCACGGCGGCATCACCTTCGGGGAAGTCGACCGGGACGACTGGGAAATCGTCGAGGGCGATCCGCTCTCGGCACGCGTGAGCTGCAAGCGTACGCTCGACCTCGGGCGCGGAGAGTGGCAGACGCGCATCGAGGCGCTGTCGGTGATGACCTGCACGCACGACACTTTCCTCGTGTCCACGACCCTCGAGGCCTTCGAGGGCAACGTGCGGGTGTTCACGCGCTCCTGGGATCACCGCATACCACGCAAGCTGGTGTAGTGCGGCACAACGGTGGGGAGAGGGCGGTGACAGGGAAGCGGGCGTGAGTGGCGAGCCGCTGCCGTCCCAGGCAAGGGTCGTTATCGTGGGCGGCGGCGTGATCGGCTGCTCCGTGGCCTACCACCTCACGCAGCTCGGCTGGCGCGATGTGCTGCTGCTGGAGCGGCGCCAGCTCACCTGCGGCACCACCTGGCACGCCGCCGGCCTGCTTACGACGCTGCGCGATACGGAGACGCAGACCCGCCTTGCCAAGTACTCGCTTGAGCTCTACCAGCGCCTCGAGGCGGAGACCGGTCAGGCCACCGGCTTCATCGGCTGTGGCTCGATCCAGCTTGCGCGCACCAGGGACAAGGCGATCGAGATGCGTCGCGGCGCAGTCGCGGCAAAACTCTTCGGCGTCGAGGTGCACGAGATATCGCCGCACGAGGTACAGGAATGCTGGCCGCTCGCCGACGTCAGCGATCTCGAAGCCGCATTTCTGTTTCCGAACGACGGACGCATCAATCCGACCGACGTCACCCAGGCGCTGGCAAAAGGTGCCCGGCTGGGCGGCGCGCGCATCGTCGAGAACGTGAAGGTAACCGGCTTCACCTGCGATCGCGGCCACGTCACGGGCGTACGCACGGACCGCGGCGAGGTGCGGGCCGAATATGTCGTGAACTGCGCGGGCCTCTGGGCGCGCGATGTCGGTGAGCTCGCGGGCGTGTCGGTGCCGCTGCTTGCCGCCGAGCATTACTACCTGATCTCCGAGCCGATGCCCGGCCTGCATCCGCTGTTGCCGATACTGCGGGATCCCGGCAACTCCGCCTACATCCGCGAGGAAGCCGGCAAGCTGATGGTTGGCCTGTTCGAGCCCGAGGCGCGGCCGTGGGGGCTGGCAGGCATACCCGAGGATTTCTGTTTCGGGGACATACAGCCCGACTGGGACCGCATGGCGCCTTACATCGAGAAGGCGATGCGGCGCGTGCCGCGCCTGCTCGACACCGGCATCAAGCTGCTGTTCTGCGGTCCGGAGTCGTTCACGCCCGATCACAACTACCTGATGGGCGAGTCGCCGGAACTCCGCCATTTCTTCGTCGCCGCCGGCTTCAATTCGCTCGGCATCCTGAGCGGCGGTGGCGCCGGCATGGTGATGGCGCACTGGATCGCCGAGGGCCACCCGCCGATGGACGTGTGGTCCGTGAACCTGCGCCGTATGCACCGCTGGCAATCGAACCCGCTGTACCTGCGCGACCGCACGGTGGAGACGCTAGGCATCGGCTACCAGGACCACTGGCCGAACCGCCAGTGGTCCACCGCGCGCAACGTGAAGCAAAGCATCCTGCACGATCGCATGGCCGCAGCAGGCGCCTGCTTCGGCGAGTCGGCCGGCTGGGAGCGGCCAAACTGGTTTGCCGAAGCCGGCGAGCGGCCCGAATACGGGTACAGCTGGGGGCGGCAGAACTGGTTCGAATACAGCGCACGCGAGCATTGCGCCGTGCGCGAGGCTGTCGGCCTGTTCGAACAGAGCTCCTTCGGCAAACTGCTGGTGCAGGGGCGCGATGCGGAACGCGTGTTGAACCGCCTCGCCACCGCGGACCTCGCGGTGACGCCGGGCAAGGTCGTGTACACGCAATTCCTGAACGCGCGCGGGGGCATCGAAGCCGACCTCACGGTGACTCGGCTTGCTGCGGACAGCTATCTCGTGGTCACTGCCGCTTTCACGCAGACGCATGTCGAGGCGTGGCTGCGCCAGCACACGCCGCCGGATGCCTTTGTCGTGATCACCGATGTGAGTGGCGCCTACGCCATGCTGAACCTGCAGGGTCCCGCGTCGCGCGAGCTGCTGCAGTCGATCTGCAGCGACGATCTCTCGGGTGCGGCATTTGCGTTCGGCACGCTGCGCGAGATCCGTGTCGGCTACCAGTCACTGCTCGCGATGCGGCTGACCTATGCGGGCGAACTCGGCTTCGAGCTCTATGTGCCGACACCGTTCGTGCTGCCGGTGTACGACACCCTCCTCGAGGCGGGGCGGCGTGTCGGGCTGCGGCACTGCGGCTACCACGCGCTCAACTCGCTGCGGATCGAGAAGGCCTACCGCGAGTGGGCACACGACATCGGCCCCGACGACGATCCGCTCTGCGCGGGGCTCGCGTTCACCTGCGCGTGGGACAAGCCCGGTGGATTCATCGGCCGCGAGGCGTTGCTCGATCGCCGCGCCGCGGGATCGCCGCAGCGGCGCCTGGTGCAGTTCCTGCTGCGCGATCCCGAGCCCCTGCTCTACCACAACGAACCGATCCTGCGTGACGGCGCGCTCGTCGGTTTCACCACCTCGGCCGCCTACGGGCACACGTTGGGCGGCGCGGTGGCCATGGGCTATGTCAGTTTCCCGGAAGGCGCGAACGAGCGTTTCGTAACCGATGCCCGGTTCACGATCCGCGCGGGCGCGGACCTCCACGAGGCGGTCGCATCGCTGCGGCCCATGTACGACCCGGGCGCTGCGCGGGCGCGATGTGACTGAGTGCGCCATGCGCTACCGTACCGTGGTGAGAAACCTGATCTGGAGCATCGCGATGAGCAGCGTGACCGGCGGGGCAGCGGCGGGCGACACGGCACTGGAGGCGGCGCGTGCTGACGTGCTGCAGGCCGAGGAGAGCGTGCGCCGGAGCTTCGTGGCCAACGAACTCGAAGCGTACTACGCGCATTTTGCCGACGACCTGCGTGTGTGGACGCCCGAGGGCGAGACCGGGCTGCCCGCGTACCGCAGCGCGTGGACTGCCTACATCACCGGCGGAGCGCGGGTACTCTCGCTCGAGTACATCGACATGCAGATCGCGGTCAGCCCCGCGGCCGACGGGGCGGTGGCCACCTTCCGCGTGCGCGTGCGCATCCGCGAGGCGGACGGCACTGATCGGGCGAGCGAGTACCAGGAAAGCGATGTCTGGTTCAGGCGCGGTACGCGCTGGCAAATCGTGCACGCGCATTACTCGCCGGTGCCGACTTAGGGTTTCGGGCTTCAGAACACGGCTAACCGATCATTCCGACCCCGCCGTATCGACAAGCCAGAGGCGGTGCCGCTATGTGTCGTGTGTCGCCATCGGTCAAGCCTCTGGGGAGTTGCGCATGTTAACGAGAGAAACGAAGGAGACGGTGCGTCCGCAGTCCGCTGAAGCGCGCCTGGGCGCACCAACCCTTGCTGCGGCATGCGGGCTCGCGATGTTGCAGGCTTTCGGCCCGCAGGCCCTGGCCGAACAGCAGCGGGCACAACTCGAGGAAATCGTCGTCACCGCTACCCGCACTGGTGCAGCAAACCTGCAGGACATCCCAATGTCCATCTCCGCGTTGGCGCCCGACAAGCTCGCTTCCCAGGGTCTCAACTCGCTGGGTGACACCCTGCGTGCGGTGCCGGGAGTGGTGCTGAACGCCGAGCAGCAGGGCTACAACCGCATCACCATGCGCGGTCTCGTGGCCGCGGACATGGATTACACGCAGGTTCAGGATCGTTCGCTGGTGGGCATGTACCTTGATGAGATACCCATCGGGCTCGGTACGCACAACCCGGATCTGCGCGTGCTCGACATGGAGCGCATAGAGGTCATCCGCGGCCCGCAGGGCACACTCTACGGCGCCGGATCGATGGGTGGGACGGTGCGCTACATCACGCGCAAGCCCGATCCTTCGAAGTTCGCGGCAACGGTCGAGACGCAGGGCTCCTACACCAATGACGGCGGCGCCAACTGGAACGCCAAGGGCTCGGCGAACATGCCACTGGTGACCGATGAGCTCGCTTTACGCGTCGGCGTCTACCGCGAGTCCCTCGAAGGCTACGTCGACAACTCCGGCACCGGCAAGGATGACGCCAACACCATGGACAACACGCAGGCCAACGCTGCGCTGCGCTGGATGCCGAGCGAGGACCTGACCATCGATGCCAGCGTCGTCTACCAGAAACCCGAGAGCGACGGCACCAATGGCTACTTCCGCGAGAAGGACGACAGCTACAGCAGCCTGCGCGATGTCGGCTTCGAGGACGATCTGCGAATCTACAACCTGACGCTGGACTACGACCTCGGCTCGATGAGCCTGCTGTCGTCTACCTCCTACATCGACCGCGATTTCGACCTGCTGGTCTCGCTCGATGCACTGGTTACCTATTTTCTCGGAATCAATGATCAACCGACCGACAACCCGCGAATGCCCGGGCCGAGCTCGCAGCGCAACACGATCGAGAACTTCACGCAGGAGATCCGCCTGGTGTCGGAGCCGGGCCGCCTGCAATGGCAGATCGGCGCTTACTACGCCGACGACGAGCGCCGCTACGTGCAGCACTCCATCGGGGAGGGCTCTGATGCGTGGCTCGGAGCCTCGGCGGTCGATGACTTCCTGGCCACGCAGGCCGACGAGATCTATTACGGGGACATCCAGTCCGATGACGAGCAGTGGGCCCTGTTCGGCGAGGCCACCTTCGAGGTGACGGACAAGATTGCCGTGACCGCGGGGCTGCGCTATTTCGACTTCGAAGGCCCAGCCTCCTATTACCAGTCCGGCGTATTCGGGCTCGATGCCGACGGTGGACCGCTCGACGGCGAGGCGGTCGAGAAGTCGAGCGGCACCAATCCCAAGGTGGCCATCACCTATACGCCCAATGACGATCTGCTGTTTTACGCCGAGGCCGCCAAGGGCTTCCGGTACGGCGGAGTGAACTACCCCGTACCCACGGTCTGGTGTGCTGACAGCCTTGCCGCCGACGGACTCACCGATGCTCCGAAGACCTTCGGTCCCGACGAAGTGTGGAGCTACTCGCTGGGGGAGAAGGGCACGTTCGCCGATGGGCGCATGACCGTCAACGTCGCGGCCTTCCTGATTAAGTGGTCCGACGCGCAGACGATCCATCCCCTTGCCTGCGGATACCCGTTCATCGAGAACGGCGGCAAGATCGAGAGCAAGGGCGTGGAAGTCGAGAGCCGCATCAACCTGACGGATGCCTTCCGGATCGGCATCAATGCCTCTTATACCAGCTCGGAAAGCGATGGTGGCATCCCCACCATCGAAGCGCGTGACGGCGACGCGGTTCCGTACTTCCCCGAGTGGTCGGTGGCAGTCTCTGCGGACTACACCCTCGATTTTGCCTCCGGAGAGCTGATACTCACGGCTGACTACTCATTCCGCGACGAGATGGGTACGGAGTTCAATCCGAATCTGAGCATCTATCGTGAGATCCCGTCGAGCAGCGTGCTGAATGCCGCTGCGAACTACACCACCGGGCAGTGGCAGTTCGGCTTGTACGGCACAAACCTTACCGACAACAGGCAGCTGTCGTCGGTAGCGTACCAGACGTATCCGGCGACCTTCGGCGATCTTTATTTTCTCGGCAGGCCGCGGACGGTGGGGCTGAGAGTGCAGAGGGCGTTCTGAGGCGTTTTGCGATGCGCGCCTTGCGACGCGTCACGCGAGGCGTCACCGTTCGAGGGTCGTTCTGTCGTTTGTCTTGATAAGGACACCATGAGCAACTCCAACGTGATTCCGGACAGCGCCCCGCTCACGCTCGCCACACGCTTGGTTGCGATCGGCGGCGGAGTGATTGCGGTTCTGGTGCTGAATCTGGCGCCGGCGCTGACCAGCATCCTGGCAGGCCACCTTGGTTTTTCCAACGCCGACATCGGCGTCTTTGTCTCCGCAGATGTGCTCGGCATTGCCTGTGGAACAGCCGTTTCGGCGCGGCTGATGAGGTGGGTGTCGCTGCGGGCTGTGCTCGGCGTCGGCCTCTCGCTGCTTGCGCTGGCGAATTTCTGTTCGGCTGCAGGCGCCTCGGTTGCCGCAATTACGGCGCTGCGTTTCGGCGGCGGGCTTGGCAGCGGCGTGGCGCTAGGGGCCTGCTTTTACGTCTTTGCTCGCGGCGGTCGCGAGCGGGATTTCGCGGCATTCAACGTGGGTGGCACTGCAATTGCCTTCCTCATGATGGTCGCGATTTCCCCTATAGAGACGATGTTCGGCTGGCCCTTGGTGTTCGTCGCCCTGAGCGCGCTGACGCTGCCCGTGATCGCGTCGGTCGGACGGATACCCGTGACGCGAATGGCGGCCGCCGGAACGGAGAGCCCGGGCCAGAGCAGCCGAAGCCCACTCCAGCCTGCAGTTTGGTTCGCGCTCGCGGGGACGGTGGCATTCTTTCTCGGACAGGGCTCGCTCTATACCTTCATAGAGCGCATCGGCGCAGCATCCGGCTTCGGCGAAGAGGCGCTTTCGCACAGTCTCTCGATGTTCGGGTTGGTCGGCTTCATCAGTTGCGCGGGCGTCTTGCTATTGGGATCACGCGTCACCGGGTTGCGGTCGCTGATGATGGGCGTTGCGGCGAACTTGGCGGGCGCGCTGGCCGTAACATCCGGGGACTACCTGACTTACACAGTTGCGATCTGCGTGTTCTATGTCTCGCTGCCGATCATCGCGACCTGCCAGTTCGCTGCGATCGCACGCGCTGATCCCAGCGGGCGCGCTGCGGTGTACGTCTCGACCGCGACATTCGGGGGTTTTGCCCTAGGTCCCTATATTGGTGGGATTCTGGCCGAGCGATTGGGATTCATCGGCGTACAAGTGCTCGACATGGTAATGATCCTCTTTTCGGCAGTGACTCTGATACCGTTGCTGCGACCCAAGTGAAGGGCGTGATCAGCGCGATCTCACTCACGATACAACTCCCCGCAGCCGGTGCTCCCGTGCTCCATCACCTCACTCGCATCCACCCAGATCCACGTTGCCTCCGGTGTTGAGCAACACCGACAACCGCTTCAACGTCTATCTGATCAAGCAAAGGCAAGCCCAATCCCGATGGGATGTTTTTCGGCTGTAGATTGGTGTGGTCGATCACGTGAACAGGGAGAAGGAAGTCGTTCACTTCATCGTATCCAGGGACGTAAGTGGCCTGGTGCCATTTTCCGATATTGTCGGCACCTTTCAGGAAGGCGATGGGATCGCAGTGAGGAGGGCGAGTTTACCGATAACCATGGCATGCGATATCGCGTTATGGATGCTCGTGCGACCAATGAAGCACCAAGCGCTGCAGTGAAGCGGGGATTCAGCGATGTTGCTCTGGTCGAGAACGGCGCGGGCTTCACCAAGGGCGACATCTTCATCCCGCCGCCCTTGATGAGCGCACACGACATCGAGACCGGTGATGTCGTGTCAGGGCGGGTGTGCCTTACGCGACCAGCCTCAGCACTTTTGGAAATGCTCTGGCAGAAGACCTGTTCGATGACAGGAACAGCCGGGTCATGCGCTCTTTCCCCGCCGAGTTGCGTCGCATCGCCCGCCGCAAGTTACAGTACCTGCACGATGCTGCTGATTTGAGCGATATGCGTATTCCGCCGTCCAATCGACGGGAGAAACTGAAGGGAGAATGGAGCGGATTCCATTCGGTGCGGGTCAATGACCAATGGCGCCTGGTCTTCCGGTGGACCGCGGGGAACGCCAGCGATGTGCAAATCGTGGACTATCACTAACGGAGCAACAGCCATGACACGACAACCTGCCAACCCGATTCATCCCGGCATGATGCTGCTCCCGAGTTCGGGCACACACTCGCCTCGATGTGTAACACGGCGAGGCCTCCGGAGAACGCACCGATGATCGTCCGTCTGCTCTGGCTCTTCTTGCTGTTCGCGCCGGGCGTGCGCGCCGGCGAGACCACCTATACCGCGGCGCGGCCGCTGGTGGTCGGCGTGGTGCTGTTCGCCGACTTCGAGATGCTCGACGTGTTCGGTCCGCTGGAGATGTTCTCCCTGCTCGACGAGCGCGTGCGCATCGTCACGCTCGCGGCCACGCCGGGGCCGGTGCGCTCGCGCAACGGGCCGGAGGTAATCGCGGAGCGCGCGCTGGCGGATGCCGGCGCGCTCGATCTGCTGCTGGTGCCGGGCGGATTCGGCACGCGGCGTGCGGTCGATGATGCCGCTTTCGTCGATGCCATCGCGCGGCTTGGCGGACAGGCGCCGCAGGTCGCCTCCGTCTGCACGGGCGCCGCGCTGCTCGCGCGCGCCGGCCTGCTGGACGGGCGCCGCGCCACCACCAACAAGCAGGCCTTCGCGTGGGTGCAGAGCCAGGGCGAGAACACCGAGTGGGTGCGCTCGGCGCGCTGGGTCGAAGACGGCCGCTTCGCCACCTCCTCAGGCGTGTCGGCCGGCACCGATCTCGCGCTCGCGCTGATCGCGCGCCATTTCGACCGTGCCACCGCCGAGCG
>CAIXOY010000333.1 GCA_903921135.1 uncultured Gammaproteobacteria bacterium | reverse complement strand
GGTGAAGCCGTAGCCCGCTTGCACGCCGGCGTCTGTGAATGCCTTCGCGAAGGGATGCTTCACGCCCGGTCGCGAGACCGTGATGGGGCCGTCGCTGCCGTGAAAGGCGGTGTCTTCGCGGTGGAAACTCTCGGCGCGTCGGAAGTAGGGCAGAACGTCTTGCCATGCCCAGCCCGCGTTGCCCTCGGCAGCCCAGCGGTCGTAGTCGCTGGCGAAACCGCGGTCATAGACCATGCCGTTGATCGAGCTGCCGCCGCCCAGCACCTTGCCCCGCGGCGTGTAGAGCACGCGATCGTCCAGATGCCGCTGTGGCACGGAGGTGTAGCGCCAGGCATGTGCGCCCGAGAGCATCAGCGGCAACAAGCCGCCGGGCGCGCGGATCATCGGGCGCGCATCACTGCCGCCTGCCTCGATCAGCAACACGCGCAATGCTGGGTCTTCGGACAATCGCGCCGCCAGCACGCAGCCGGCGGAGCCTCCGCCCACAATGATGTAGTCGTATTCGTTGGCGCTCATCCGAACTGCACGAACTCGAGCATCAGCGGATCGCCGTCACGCTCGAGGTAGCACCAGCGAAGCGGAGGCGACGCAGGGGAGGCCGGATAACTGCCGGTCCATACCGGGCGATAGCCGATGTCTGCTGCTTTGCCGATCCACGCGTCCAGATCGTCGACGGGATAGCGGATGTGCTGCACACCCTCGCGTCCTGCGGCCAGGAACTCGGTGTGCGGTGTAGGGCCCGCGCGCGGTGCCACGATCTCGATCTCGAGAGTGCCGCTGCGGCCGAAGGCACAAGGGAGATCCGCCATCACGGTCTCGCCGCGGTGCACCGACGGGAAAGGCCCGCCATCCACCACAGTGAAGGGCCCGAAGAGCGGGGCGTAGAGGCGCAGCGCCGCGTCCATGTCGCGCACCACGAGGCAGATCTGGTCTGCGGGCGGAAGCCCCTCCAGCGCCGCCTGTGCGGGAGCGTTCATCGGGCGGGTGTCCAGGACAGCGGCAGGCGGTTGAAGCCGAGCGTCGGGCCCATGTGGCCGAGGATCTCGGCGTCTGCCAACACCCCGAACTCGGGGATGCGGCGCAGCCATTCCTGCAGCGCGATCGTCACTTCGGTCTTGGCCAGATGCGAACCCACGCAGCGGTGCGGCCCCGCGCCGAAGGTGAGGTGGTTGTTGATCTCGCGCTGGAGGTCGATGGTGTCGGCGTTCTCGAAGACGCTCTCGTTGCGGTTGGCGACACTCACGGGCAGCACCACGCGGTCGTTCTCGCGCATCGTGATGCCGCGGTAGACCATGTCCTTCTTCACGCGGCGGTAAATGTTGGGCACCGCGTGCATGCGCAGGAGTTCGTCGACGGCCACCGAGAGCTTCTCGCGGTCGTCGATGATGGCCGTGAGCGCGCGACGCGCCGCGTGGTTGCGGGCGAGGTGGCGCCAGATGAAGGTCATGGTGCTGGTAACGGTATCCAGACCCGCGACGAACAGCAGGAATCCGCAGTTCAACACATCCTGCTGATCGTAAGGCTGCCCGTTCTCGTCGCGTGCCTTGACCAGCACGCTGCCCAGATCCTCGCCCAAGCGGGTGGAGCGCCAGGCAAGGTACTCCCCGATCACGGTGTAGATCTGCTGGATATTGGTGGCGCGCTCGGCGTCGTCGTTGCTGCGCATGAAGACTTCGGCCAGATGCACGAATTCCATCAGCCGGTCTTCGGGCATGCCCATCAGGTACAGGAACATCCCTGTCGGCAGCAGGGAAGCGAAGTCGCGGCCGAACTCGCAGTGGCCGCGATCGACGAAGGCATCGAGCAGCGCATTGCTGCGCTGCTGCAACTCGAGCCTCATTTTCTCGACGGCCACCGGCGTGAACAGCGGCGCGAGCAGCGAGCGGAATTTCTTGTGCTCGGGCGGATCCACGCCCTGCGGCTGCATCACCGGGTAGGGTTCGATGGGCGGGATCGGCGTCTGGAACGTCGAGAAGAGCGCGTCGTTGCGAAAGCCTTCCCGCACGTCCTCGTAGTCGAGGAACACCCAGTGCCCGCCGTTGTGGTGCGTATAGAAAATGCGCGGAGCATCGCTGGCGAGCAGGTTTCCCCACTGCTCGAGCGGGTCATTCACGCCCGGCGAGAAGCGGTAGATGTCGAATTCGTGAATGAGTGCGGCGGGCACATGCTCGGGCGCGGGCGGAAAAAAACGGTGCGTGCTCATTTGCGTGGCATCTCCCGATGCGAGAGGGTGATCAGCCGCTGGTGATGACCAGCGCGCCCTCGGGGCAGTTCTTCACGGCAAGACGGGCCTTGTGCTCAAGTTCCGGCGGAACATCGGGCTGAAGGATCACGCACTTTCCCTCCACCTCGTCGGTGCCGAAGACCTCCGGGCAGCGCTCCTGGCAGCGCGCGTGACCCTGACAGACATCGTGCATGAGCTCGACTTTCATGCTTTCCCCCTCTGGAGCGCGATGAAATCGTCCAGCGTCTGGTAGAGGTAGCTGCAGTCTTCCTCCGTCATCGTGGGGTGGCAGGGCAGCATCAGGCCGTGGCGCATCACGCGCTCGGCGTTGGGGCAGCCACCGGCGTCCACGCGGAATTTCACCTTGTGCATCATCGGCTGCAGCGCGGCGTGGCCCGAGAAGATCACCCGCGTGAAGATGCCCGCCTCTTCGAGATGCATCTGCAGGGCGCGGCGGCTCCAGCCAAGCTCGGGGCGTAGCTGCACGGGGTAGCAGATCCAGGTGGTGAACACGTCCGGGTGCACGCGCGTTTTCACGAAGACGTCTGCGTGTTTCTCCATGTAAGCCGTGTGATTGTCGAAGAGTTTCTGGCGCAGCTCCGTGAACATGTCGAGCTTGTTCAGCTGCTCGTGGCCGAAGGCGGCGCCCGCCTCGTTGGGGATGAAGCCGTAGGCGATCTCCTCGAAGATGAACATGCCGTCGTATTCGATGTCGCCCAGGTTCTCGAGGAAGCGGCCGTCCGAGTCGCCCTGCCGAGTGCCGTGCATGAACTTCTCGGAGGAGCGGCCCCAGGCGCGCAGCATCAGCGCGCGGTCCCAGAGTTTTTCGTCGTTCACCGCCACCAGCCCGCCGTTACCGAGGCAGGTGATGATGTGGAAGATCGAGAAGCTGGTGATGCTGATGTCGGCGCGCGTGCCGGCGGGCTCTCCGCGGTAGGTGCCGCCCAGCGTGTCGGCGCTGTCTTCGATGATCTTCAGGCCGTGCTTGTCGGCGATGGCGCGCAGGCGGTCCCAGTCGGGCATGCCGCCGACCAGGTTGGGAACGAGCATCGCCTTGGTGAGTGGCGTGATGTTCGCCTCGATGCGGTCGATGTCGATCTGGTAGGTGTCGGGCTCGACGTCGATCAGCACCGGCACGTGGCCGTTCATCACGATGCTGGAGATATCGGTGCCGAAGGTGAGTGTGGGCGTGATGATCTCGGAGCCCGGCGGCAGATCCAGCAGGCGCACGGCGAGCAGCAGCGCCGAGCTGCCGGAGTTCACCATCACGCCGTACTTTTTGCCGAGGAGAGCAGCGGCGCGCTTCTCGAAGCTCTGCACCTGCGCGCCCACGGACATGCCTGTCTGCATGACGTTGACGACGGCGTCGATTTCTTTCTGGTCCAGCATCGCGCCGCCGTAACGGATTTCGCGTTTGGGGATTCTCATGCTCTGCTCCAGTGGTGGTGTGTGCCCGGGTCGGGCAGGAGTCTGATGATGTTGGGGCGATTATGCGCGGCGGGCCTGCCTTTGCGGGCCCCTGGTGCCGCAGACGGGGGACTCAAAAGCTCAACGTGCATCAGCGCGGTGCTGGCAGGGAATAGCCCGCGAGCGGTTCCCGGCCGTCCAGCGTCATCACCTGCCTGCCGAACTCCGCGAGCAGCGGCAGGCTGAGCACGCAGCGGCCGGAGAGCGTTTCGGGTTCGCCCGAGCAGAGCGCGAGCGCGGCCTCGGCCATCGCTTCCATCGGTTCCCAGTGCGCGCCGTCGTCCACGGTGCCGCTCGCGATGGCGCCTTCGCTTGCCACGGCCTCCACTGGCGCCAGCGCATTGATGGCAATGCCGCTGCCGGCGAGTTCGGCCGCAAAACCTGCGGTCATGCGCTCCAGCGCGGCCTTGCTGGAGCCGTACATCGTGGGCCCGCTGTGGACGTGGAACTGTTGGTAGCGCTCCGCGGGATTGTAGGGCGCGGGGGCAGGGCGGCGGGAGGTTTCGCTGGAGAGGTTCAGGATCCAGCCACCGCCCCGTTCGCGCATCAGCGGAATCGCTTGCTGCGAGAGTTCCAGCGGCGCGAAGAAGTTGATCTCGAAGGCCTGGTGCGCGTGTTTCGGCAGTTGCTGTAGCGTAGG
>CAIXOY010000332.1 GCA_903921135.1 uncultured Gammaproteobacteria bacterium | reverse complement strand
AATTCGATGGCTTCGCTGATCGAGGTACCCAGCGTGAGCAGGCCGTGGTTGCGCAGGATCATCGCGCGGCTGGTCGGGCCGAGGTCGCCGGCGAGGCGGGCACGCTCGTCCATGTCGAGGGCCACGCCTTCGTAGCCGTGGTAGGTCAGCTCGCTGTAGAAGCGCAGCGAGTGCTGCGACAGCGGCAGCAGGCCTTCCTTCATATTGGAGACCGCCACGCCGGCGCGCGTGTGGGTGTGGAGCACCGCCTGCGCCTCGGGGCGCGCGTCATGGATGCAGCCGTGGATCACGAAGCCGGCCTGGTTCACGCCCATGCCGACGGGGTCGTCGATGATCTTGCCTTCGCGGTCGATCTTCACCAGCGAGGACGCGGTGATCTCGTCGAACATCATGCCGAACGGGTTGATCAGGAAGTGGTGCTCTGGGCCCGGCACGCGGGCGGAGAAGTGCGTGAAGATGAGGTCGGTCCACTTGTATTGCGCCGCGACCTGGTAGGCGGCGGCGAGGTTGACGCGGACGTCCCACTCTTCCTTGCTGACGCGATCGCGGACGGAAGTGCTGGATTTCAGGACGGCGCTCATCGGGGTCTCCGGGGTGAAAAGGTTCGGGCAATCATACGCCTGCGGGGTGCGCAGGGGGAGGGGCATAGTGTGAAACTACGCCGCAAAGGCCGTGCGCTTTTCGGCTATTTCAATGGCTTCGAGGATCAGGTCCGGGTCATTGGCGGCAAGGCGGCTGGCATCCGACAATAGGCGCCGCCACGCCTTGGCCCGCCCGTAGCCGTGATACAGGCCCAGCATGTGGCGGGTGATGTGGCGCAGGTGCACGCGCGAATCCCTGCGGAGCTCACGCACCGCATAAGCGTGCATGCCGACGGCAACGTCGGCCCGCGAGGCTGCAGCAGCGCCCAGGAGCTTCTCGCCGGCGACCGCCAGCAGCCATGGGTCGTGGTACGCGGCGCGGCCGAGCATCACGCCATCGACGTGCTCCAGCTGCGCCTCGACCTCCTCCAGCCGCGTGATGCCGCCGTTGATGACGATGGTGAGCTGCGGGAAATCCTGCTTGAGCCGGTGCACGTAGTCGTACTTCAACGGCGGGATCTCGCGGTTCTCCTTGGGCGAGAGTCCCTTGAGGACGGCGTTCCGGGCGTGGGCGATGAAGGTCGTGCAACCGGCCGCCGCGACCTGCTCCACGAACGAGCGGACAAACTCATACTCTTCAACGCTGTCGATGCCGATGCGGTGCTTCACCGTTACCGGGATCTTCACCGCTTCACGCATAGCACGCACGCAGTCGGCCACCAGCGCCGGCTCGGCCATCAGGCAGGCGCCGAACGCGCCGCGCTGCACTCGCTCGCTCGGGCAGCCGACGTTGAGGTTCACCTCGTCATAACCCCATTGCTCGGCGAGCTTCGCGCTGTGCGCGAGGTCCGCTGGCTCGCTGCCGCCGAGCTGCAGCACCACCGGGTGCTCTTCCTTGTTGAAGTCGAGGTGGCGGGGGACGTCGCCGTGGATCAGCGCGCCGGTGGTGACCATTTCCGTGTAGAGCATCGCGCGCGGGCTCACGAGGCGCAGGAAGTACCGGCAGTGCCGGTCCGTCCAGTCCATCATGGGGGCCGCGCAGATTCTGTGGCTGGTCGAATATTTCATCCGAGCGGGAGATACAGCATCATCGGCGTGTCGGCGCAGGGCGTAAATCCGTAGTGCTCGTAGAATCCTTTTGCCGCGAGATTCTTTGCGTCCACGATCAGCGCATACGCGGCGACCTGCTTTCTCGCCTGCAGGCAACGCTCCACTGCACAGCCGATCAGTAACTTTCCGAGACCATGTCTGCGCCGATCGCCACGGCACGCCAGGCGTCCCATGCGAAAGCAAGGGACCGGATAGCGAGGGAGCTTCTTCCTCTCCGAGTCGCCCAGATCGGCTGTGTCGACCTGCGCAGCGCTCAACGTGTAATACCCCAGGATCACGCTCGGCGCCATGGTGTCGACCAGCACGTACACGTTGCTGACGCCTTTGCGCCTGTGCTGCATCGCGAAGCGATGCAGGTACTCATCCAGCTCGGGGACACCGCAAGCAAATCCGGCCCGGTCATGGCGTTCCGAGTCGAGGGTCTGCTCCTCAAGCACGGCGGACTTTGGCCTTTGCCTCCGCCACGGCACCCCTGAGCGCGCGGTTCGGAACGAACGCGTGGTCGAGCGCCCGGGCGAACGCGGCGAAGTCGCGCTTGGACAGGCTGACTCGAGTCTCGCGATCGAGTAGTGCCAGCGCTTTCTCCTTGGCGGCCGCACGGACGAAGCCGGCCATCGTCGTACCCATCAAAGCCGCAGCGCGGGAGACGACATCCTTTTCGCTGGCGTCCATTT
>CAIXOY010000331.1 GCA_903921135.1 uncultured Gammaproteobacteria bacterium | reverse complement strand
GCGTGTCGCACGGTTTCTATCAGGTGAACGGCGAGGCGCCGGTGTCCTCCTCGGCGGTGAAGGGCGCGATCCGCACGTTTATTGACACCGGCTTCGTGGAGACGCCTGAACCCCGCGCGCTGCGCCTGGACGAAATCCCCGGTGTGGTAGCGCAGTACGCGCAGGGAGCGCGCAACGCGATGGCAGCGGGCTTCGACGGCGTGCAGATCCACGCTGCAAACGGATACCTGATCGACCAATTCCTGCGTGATGGCGTCAATCGCCGCACCGATGCCTATGGCGGTTCGGTGCAGAACCGTTGCCGCTTCCTGCTGGAGGTGAGCGATGCCGTGATCGCTGCCGTGGGCGCCGACCGGACGTCTGTGAGGCTCTCACCGTTCTCGGTCACATGGGATTGCCGGGACAGTGACCTGAAGAGCCTGTTCACCCATGCGGTGCGAGAGATGGGCTCCCGCGATCTCGCCTTCCTGGAGATCGTAGAGAACATCAACGAGGCCGCGGACATCAGTTCGGGCGGCTCCACGGCCGATTTCAATATCGACGATATCCTCCGCGCCTATGCAGGCCGGCTGGTGATCAACGGCGGTTACGACGCGCAGCGCGCCGAGGCGGTATTGCAGCGTCCCGGGGTTGATGCGGTCTCGATAGGCAGGCCGTTCATCGCCAACCCCGATCTGGTGCAGCGCTATGCTCGCGGTGCGGCCCTCAATGCGATGGGTGATCCCGCCGTCGTCTACGGGGGCGGTGAGGCGGGCTACATCGACTTCCCTGTGCTCGCAGACTGAGGCGGCACCTCGGGCAATGCCGTTTCACGCAGGAAACGGCTGATGATATCGGCCACTTCGCGGGTGCTGCCTGGCGAAACGATATCCCCGGCGAGCACGTGCTGCGAGGGGTCCGTAGAGCGCTCATAAGCGATCAGGCGTTTCCGGGGCGTACCCCAGGCATCGAACGCGCTGCGCACGGCTTCCGGATCGATGACCTGATCCCGTGGGGAGTACAGCATCAACGCGGGCGTGTGGATGCTGTGCTTGTCGATCCCCTCGACCTCTTTCACCAGGCGTGCGAGTTCCACCAGAGCCTGCCACGGGTAGTGCCAGCTCCAGTAGCGGGATTGCGCGTCGTTCAGAGGCTCCCAGCTGCGCTCTTCCTGTCCGAACCATGCGAGCAATGCCTGCCCGACAAGGGGCGTGTCCAGCAGGTAAAGCGCCTTGTCGGCCGGCGCGAAGTTCGGAGAGATCATGGCGAGCGCCGCGAGTTCCCCTGACTGCGCCCGGTGCGCAAGCCAGACAGACAGCGTGCCGCCCGTAGAGGTCGACAGCACCACAACTCTCTCGCCGATGCTGCGGCCGATGTCCAGCGCTTCGCTCGCATCCTCATACCACGCGGCGACGTTGCCCTCGAGCATCGCCGGTCCTCCGCGGCCGTGGCCGGTGAGGCGGGTTTCGTAGAGATTCGCGCCGAGGGCGTCCGCGACCATCTCCGGCAAGGGATGCACTTCCTGGCGCGTCGCCGAATAACCGTGCAGATACACCAGAGAAATGCGGCTGCGCGAGGGCCCGCCCGAAAACCACCGCACCCTGCGTTCGGCTCCCGGCGTGATGCCGTGTTCGCGTTGTTCGCGGGCAGCGATCCGCGCTTCCACGCCTGATGGATCGGGTGCGGGCATGGCGATGGCACAGGCCGAAAAAAGCATCAGCAGGAGGAAACGCATCGATCGTGCAAGCCCGAGGTAATGGGTGCCGGAGCTTAGCACCGCGGGAAGCGCCGGAGCCTTGTGACGGGCGTCACGGTGCGCGTGGGCCGTGCCCTCATCTGTGCGCCGGCTCACGTTCGCTCGGGGCCCGCGGCGCTAGCGTCAAGACCGGCGCTTGGTGATGGAGGTGTGTCATGGCATCCGGGTACCTCAAAGTGATTCTGGCGAGTGCGATCGGGTGGTGGGCCTGGAGTGGTCCCCTCAAGGACATGCGTGACAGGTCGCAGCAGGAACAGCTCGCCGACAACGCACGCAGGATGGAGCTCTGCCTGCACGGTGAGGCCTTCGCTGCGGGCGCCGGCGCGGAGCAGGACGGCGATCCCGAAAAGCGCTGCGCGAGCCGCCACGGCTTGTACCGCTATCAGGGGCAGTGGTGGTCTTACGACCAGACGAGTGCTGTGCGTACCCGGCGCGCTTCAGGCTGAGCGGACGGTTGCGTGGCAGCAGTGTGGCTGCGCTTGCCGGGCGCAGTGCTCTCCTGCGAGGATCCGCCGGCAAGCATGTCGCTTGCGAACCCAGTTCCCGGGAGATTCCGCATGCGTACGATGATGGCAGTGGTTCTTGCGATGTCTGTTGCGGGTGTTGCCCGTGCAGCCCCTCAGCCCGTGCTGATGAAAGGCGCGGCGCTCCATGGCGAGATTTTTTCGGATCCCCGCGCCGTGAGTGTTCCGGAGACCAGCGAAACGGGCACCGTCACGGCGCGTGATCTTGTTGCTCACGAGAGCGCCGATGGCTGCCTTCAGACGGGCGTCTACCAGACAGGGCGAAACCGGTTCACCTCCAGTGACCCTTATCCGCACGACGAGTTCATGTACTTCCTCGAGGGCGGAGTGACCCTCTCCTCGACGGACGGCACGGTGACGCAGGTGGCCGCGGGTGATGGTGTTCTGCTGCCCAAAGGCTGGACCGGCGTATGGGACAGCCAGGGCTACCGCAAGATCTATGTGATCTACGACTGCAAGCCGAAGGCGCCCTGAGGCCGCTCAGCCCGACTGCTCACGCGCAGCCCTGAAGCCGGCGTCAATTGCGGCGTCGAGATAGGCGCGGGCGTGCGAGTCGGCGTTGGCGATGGATATGCGTCCGATTTTTGCGCGCGCAGTGATGTGCGGGCCGTTCTCGGGCGTCCACTCCGGCGGGTCGACAAGGTCGCAATACTCGTAAGAGTAGCCGTGTGGCCAGCGGTTCACCGTGATGCCGGCGATGTCCTTCTGCGCGTCGAAACCGTGTGAGCCCCACATGCTCTGCAGCATCCGCAGGATGTGCGTCTCGAAGTCGGTGAAGCTGAGCGAGAGCAGCTGCGCGCGTCCCTGCCGGTACTGCTCCCTGATGGGCAGCCCGCGCACCCTCGGCGTATGCACCATGTGCAGGATGATCGGTTCCTCGGGTGATGCGCTGAAGGCATAACCCGGCAGGCTGACGGGGAAATCCAGCATCCCGTAACTGAAGAAGTCCCTTGGTGCGCGGAACGAGTACATGCCAGCCCGCGCCGGTGCGCGCCAGTTGTGCAGTGCCACGTTTGCATACACCAGAGGGGCTTTTTCGGGGAAGCGCATCGCCTCGACCTGCGGCGCCGGGACATCAGGGCAGATGTGCGGGATCACATGGTTCCAGCAGGCCATCACCACGTGCTTCGCGCGCACGCGCTCCACGGTGCCGCCGCGCGCATAACAGACATCCACCGCAGCCTTGTCCTGCACATGCCGCACATCGAGGACGGTCGAGTTCAGGCGTATGCGCGCGGGGTTGGACGGGCGGTCGAGCGTCTCGTAGTGAAGCCGTGCGGTGACGATGTCCTCCATCGTGCTGCCGCTCGCGCTCGCGGGTACAAGGGCACGCACCAGCAGGCGCGCGACCCCCGCGTTCCCCTCGGGAAAATGGAAGATGTACGGGTCGTTGTGCGGATGATCCCCAGCGAGAACCTCATCGAGCCCCAGCCCACCCGTACCCGGCATCCCCTCGCGGGTCGCCTCGAGTGCGGATAGCGCGTCGTAGCCCACGGCCCACAGTCCGATGGACTGGGCATTGAAGAAATCCACGACCTCTTCCGGCATGCCGACCACCCGGCGCAGGAAATCGTCATAGGACATGCCGCGGAGCGTGGTGATTTTCTGCTCGGCCGATTGCCCCGGCAGCAGGTCACCTGTCTGGCCGTGCAGGCTGATCAGGGCTTTCTTGCCGGCATCGGAGAGCGGCAAGCCGTTGATGATTGCGGCTGCATCGGGCGCTTCGTTGATGTCTAGCCAGCGGGTGGAGAACGGGTCAGGCGTCAGCACATCCTTGCCGTAGTGCGCGCGGTCGAGGAACAGGCGCGCGCCCAGGCCGTGGCGTTTCACGAAGCCCTTGTCGTAGTAGGTGTGGAAGCGCGCGACATCGATGCCGAGTTTGCGCAGCAGGCCGATGGCCGCGCGGCTGTAGGCCGATGGCGTGTCGATGCTCTGGCTGCCGCCGTAGCCGATGAGGGTGCGCCCGCCTGCGGTGAATTCATTGCGTTTCGCGTGGCCACCGAAATCGTCGTGGTTGTCGAGCACGAGGATGCGGGCACTGGCGCCGGCTTCCTCACGGAAGAAATAGGCCGCTGCGAGCCCCGATACGCCTGCGCCCACCACAACCAGGTCGTACACATCGTCTACAGCCCCGGCAGGCAGCGCCGGCATGCGGCCTTGCAGCGCGAGTTCGTGTGCCACCTCGAAGGCGCCGGCGTGGCTGCCGCGCAGGCCCGTGAGAGCAGGGGGGTAGTAATCAGGGCCGATGGCGGCGGGGTCGAGCAGCCCTTTGGCCGCCGCCTGCAGTGGAGAGAGCTGCAATGCTCCGGCGGTCATGGCGATACCGGAAACGAAGTCACGTCGGGTGAAGGGCATGGCGGGGAACCTGCGTGGTATTCTGCGGCCATGGTCTTCCAAGCGGCCGCGGTGCCGCAAGACTCATCCGGGATGCCCTGCGATCCATGACCCAGCCACCCCTCGCGCGCGCGCGCCTGCACGGGCTCATCGAGTCCGAACGAGAGGTCTTCGCTCGCGCGAACCCGCGCTCGCATGAACTCGCGCAGTCAGCCCGGAACGGGCTCTTCGGCGGTGTTCCCATGCATTGGATGGCCGATTGGCCCACGCCCTTCCCGCTGTTCCTTCGTGAGGCCAACGGCGCGCATTTCACGGACGTCGATGGCCACGCCTACGCGGATTTCTGTCTCGGCGACACGGGTGCGATGTTCGGGCACGCACCGCCTGCGGTCGAGGCGGCAATGCGTGAGCAGGCGGGACGTGGCTACACCACCATGCTGCCCGGAGAAGATGCAGTCTGGGTGGGGCAGGAGTTGTCGCAGCGTTTCGGTCTGCCGTACTGGCAGTTCACGAACACGGCGACCGACGCCAACCGCGCCGTGATGCGCTGGGCCCGCGCCGTTACCGGCCGGCCCGTCATTCTGGTTTTCGATGGCTGCTATCACGGCGCAGTGGACGAGACCCTCGTGCGGCTTGGTGATAGTGGAACCGTGCACCGCTCCGGCCTGATCGGTCAGGTACAGGACCTCACGGCCTTCATGCGTGTGGTCGAATTCAATGATCTCGCGGCGCTGGAAGCGGCGCTGGCTCCCGGCGATGTGGCCGCGGTGCTCTGCGAGCCCGCCATGACCAACATCGGCATGGTGCTGCCCGACGCCGGATATCACGCCGAGCTCCGTCGGCTCACGCGCGAGCGCGGCACGCTGCTCATCATCGACGAGACCCACACCATCAGCACCGGCCCTGGCGGTTACACGCGGGTGTTCGGTCTGGAACCCGATGTGTTCGTGCTCGGGAAACCCGTCGCCGGCGGTATTCCCTGCGCGGTATTCGGTGTGAGCGAGGCGGTGGCGGCGGGTATGCGTGCGGCTCAGGAACAGGCCGCGCGTGGTGGCGGCCATGGCCACTCGGGCATGGGCACCACCTTGTCAGCGAATGCCTTCACCTTGCACGCGGTGCGCGCCAATCTGTCTGAGGTCATGACCGATGCAGCCTATGCGCACATGATCCCGCTGGCCGAGCGGATGGCGGCAAATCTGCGCACGGTGATCGCCGCGCGGGGCCTCCCGTGGACCGTCACCCAACTCGGTGCCCGCATCGAGTTCCAGTTCTGCCCGGTACCGCCACGCACAGGCCGTGAGGCCGAAGCCGGCTTCGATGCGGATCTCGAGCGCTTCCTGCACCTTTTCATGCTGAACCGTGGAGTGCTGATCACGCCCTTCCACAACATGATGCTCGTTTGTCCCCACACCGAACGCGGTGACACCGATGCGCTGGTGGCGGCCTTTGCTGCCGGCCTCGATGCGCTGCTCACAGCGGAGGAGTCCTGATATGCGCGCCTGTTTCCGGATGTTTCTTGTCCCGATCACCGCCGTTGTGATGCTGCCCGGCCTTTCCGGCTGTGGTCAGCGCGAGGCGGCCGCTCCGGCGGTGCCGCCCGTTGCTGCCAATCCCGCGGCTGATCTCGTGCTGCGCAACGGTGCCGTCTACACGGTGGATGCGGTTCGCAGCTGGGCCGAAGCCGTGGCGGTCAAGGACGGCAAGATCGTCTTCGTCGGCCGTGATGCGGAGCTCGGCGAGCGGGTAGGGCCCTCCACGCAGGTGCTGGATCTCAAGGGCCGCATGGTGATTCCAGGTATGCAGGATGCGCACATTCACCCGATCAGTGGCGGCATCGAGGCCTCGGCCTGTGACCTGAACGGCAAGAGTGGCGCGGAGGCGTATGTCGCCACGGTCAAGGCCTATGCAGATGCTCACCCGGATGAACCGTGGATTCTGGGCGGTGGCTGGCTGATGTCGGCCTTCGGCCCTGGCGCCATGCCGTCGAAGGAACTGCTGGACGCGGTGGTGCCCGACCGCCCCGTGTACCTCAGCAGCACCGATGGCCACACCACCTGGGTGAACAGCAAGGCGCTCGAGATCGCCGGCATCACCCGTGATACGCCCGATCCCGCCGATGGCCGTATCGACCGAGACCCTGAAACCGGCGAAGCGATCGGCAGTTTGCAGGAAGGCGCAGGTGATCTGGTGGGCCGGCACGTGCCGCCCTGGTCCCGGGAAAAGCGCATCGAGGGACTGCGTTACTCCCAGAAGATGCTGAATGCCTACGGCATCACCGCGGTCCAGGACGCGAGCGTGCGTGAGCCGGATCTGGAGGCCTATGCCGCCCTCGATGCGCAGGGTGGATTGAGCCTGAAAGCGGTGGTCTCGCAGTGGTGGGAGCGCGATCAGGGGCTCGCACAGATAGCCGGTATGGAGGCACTACGCAGCAAGTACACCCACGGGCGGGTTCGAGCCACGGCGGTCAAGATCATGCAAGACGGCGTGATGGAGAACTACACCGCTGTGATGACCGAGCCCTATCACGTGCACGGTTCCCCGACGGGGATCCCGATGGTTGATCCGCAACTGCTCAAAGAGGCCGTGACGCAACTCGATGCGAAGGGCTTCCAGGTGCACTTCCACGCCATTGGTGACGGCGCGATCCGCCAGTCCCTCGATGCCGTGCAGGCGGCACGGGAGGCGAATGGCAACTCCGGGCAACGTCACCATATCTCGCACATCCAGATGATCAATCCGGTCGACCTGCCGCGCTTCCGCCCGCTCGGCGTGGCCGCCAACTTCCAGCCCCTCTGGGGCTGGGCCGACGAATACATCACCAAACTCACCACGCCTTTCATCGGTGAGGAACGCACACGCTGGATGTATCCCATCGCGCAGGTCCATGCGAGCGGCGCCGTGATCGCGTTCGGCAGCGACTGGTCGGTGTCCACAGCGAATCCGTTTGTCGAGATGGAAGTGGCAGTCCGCCGCGCGGATCCTTCGATTCCCGATGGCGAGGTCTTCCTCCCCGAGCAGCGCATCGCACTGCCAGAGGCCATCGCGGCTTTCACCATGGGTTCGGCGTGGGTGAACGGCATGGAACGAGAGACCGGATCCATCGAGGCAGGCAAGGCCGCTGATCTGGTGGTGCTCGACCGCAACCTCTTCACCATCGACCCGCGCGATATCTCCGAGACCAAAGCGGTGCTCACGCTGCTGGACGGCAAGCCCGTGCACGGCGATCCGGCAGCGCTCTGAAGTCCGCGGCCCCGACACACAGACAGGACCCCACGCATGTTCGACGAACTCCCGCTGCTGCCCCCCGATCCGATCCTCGGACTCCTTTCGCGTTTCCGCGCCGATCCACGCGAAGGCAAGATCGATCTGGGGGTGGGCGTCTATCAGGACGAGGAAGGCCGTACGCCTGTGATGCGCGCGGTCCGCGAAGCCGAAGCGCGCCTGCTCGATACGCAGACAACGAAGACCTACCTGGGCATCGCGGGCGATCCCGAGTTCAACACGCGAATGCTGGGCATGCTGCTGGGCGATGACCATGCGGCCTTGAAAGACGGCCGCATTCACGGCGTGCAGACGACGGGTGGCTGCGGGGCGCTGCGCATCGGCGCCGAGGTGATCCGGCGTGCGCGGCCCGCTGCACGCGTGTGGGTCAGCACGCCCACCTGGGCGAACCACATGCCGCTGATCGGTGGTTCGGGCCTGCAGATCCTCGAGTATCCCTACTACGACCCGTCGACCCACGGCGTGGATTTCGGCGCGATGATGTCGGCGCTTGAGAAGGTGCCGGCCGGTGACGTGGTCCTGCTGCACGGTTGTTGCCACAACCCCACCGGCGCCGATCTCACGCTCGCGCAGTGGAAGGAGCTCACCGCGCTCGCCCTGCGCGCGGGATTCACGCCGTACATCGACACCGCCTACCAGGGGCTCGCCGATGGAGTCGATGAGGACGTGGCCGGCATGCGCCACATGATGTCCGAGGTTCCCGAGTGCGTGCTCGCGGCCTCCTGCTCCAAGAACTTCGGTATCTATCGCGAGCGTGCCGGGGGTGTGTATTTCCTCGCCGCCAACCGCGAGCGTGCCGAAGCCGTGCTGAGCAACGCGATGGCCGCGGCCCGGCAGATCTGGTCCATGCCGCCCGCGCACGGTGCGGCCGTGGTGGCGCATATCCTCGGTGATGCAACGCTGCGCGCGGACTGGCTGGCCGAACTCGCCGAGGTGCGTGGCCGCATCGCCGCCATGCGGGAATTGCTCGCGCGGAGCCTTGCCGGCAACGGCGCCGGGATCGATTTCGGTTTCGTCACGCAACAGAAAGGCATGTTTTCTTTCCTCGGCATTACGCCTGCCCAGGTCACACGCCTGCGCGAGGAGTTTGGTGTGTACATGCTCGATTCCACGCGCATAAACGTTGCCGGCATCACGCCGCGGAACATCGACCCTCTCGCCTCGGCGCTGCACGCGGTGCTCGCCGGTGCCGCCGCATGAGCGCGAGCGCGGCGGGCAATACACGCTGGCGATTCTTCGCGCTGCTCGCGGCGATGGCCTTCCTGTCCTACGCGCTGCGGCAGGACATACAGGTCGCGGGCCAGTTCATGATGCCCGCCCTGGGCATCAGCGAAGTGCAGATGGGCTGGATCTACGCGGCCTTTCCGCTGGGTTATGCCGTGGGGCAATTGCCGGGCGGCATGCTCGGAGAGCGCTTCGGCGCACGCCGTGTGCTCGCCGTTCTGGGCGTGATGTGGCTGTTCACCTCGGCGGCGACGGGCTTTCTGCCGGGTCTTTTCGCAGGCTCGCTCGCCGTGGTGATCGGCGTGCTGGTG
>CAIXOY010000330.1 GCA_903921135.1 uncultured Gammaproteobacteria bacterium | reverse complement strand
CGATCCGCTGTTCACGGTGCCGATACTGCTGCTGGTGGTGTTTGCTGCGGCGCGGCGCTGGCCCCGTATGGCGATGATCGGTCTTGCCTGGTCGATCGCCTATCCGCTTATCGGCATGGTGCAGCGCGACCGTGCGATCGCTGCCGGCTATGAGCTGGCCGCCTCGCGCGGGCACCAGCCCTCGACGCTGGAGGCCAAACCGAGCTTCGCAAACCTGCTGCTCTGGAAGACCGTCTACCGCCACGACGATACCTTCCACGTCGACACCGTTCGTGCGGGCAGCGGGATACGCATCTATGCCGGTGACTCAGCCCCGGCGCTGGACGTGGACAAACACCTCCCCTGGCTGCATCCGGAAAGCCAGCAGGCGCGGGATCTGGCGCGTTTCCGCTGGTTCTCGAACGGTTATGTTGCACCGCACCCGCGCGATCCACGACAAGTCATCGACCTGCGCTATTCGATGCTGCCGAACGAGATCGAGCCGCTCTGGACCATCCGGTTCGACCCCTCGGCGCGCCCGGAGGCTCACGTGGAGTACCTGACAGCGCGTGATGCAGGCCCCGCCACACTCGCGCGATTCCGGCAGATGTTGCGCGGGGATTGATGCGGTGCCCGGGTGCGTGTTGCCGCTCGCCAGCTGCCCCACCCGGACTGCGGGCATGCGCATCGTCGGCCAGCAGGATCCCACCGAGTTTGAACCAGACCCTGAAAAGGCCTGGCGCAGGCTCTCCGACGCTGAACGGGACCGCTCAGCCCGCCCGCAACGTCCTCACCCCGTTCTGCCCCGCCAGCAGCAGCACATCCGCAGCCCTGCGCGCGAACAGCCCGTTGCAGACCACGCCGGTGATGTTGTTGATGCGCTCTTCGAGGCCACGTGCGTCCGTTATCTGCAGGCCGTGCGCGTCGATGATGATGTTGCCGTTGTCGGTGAGCACGCCCTGGCGGTAGACCGGGTCAGCGCCCAGCTTCAGCAGTTCGCGGCCCACGTGGCTGCGCGCCATGGGGATGACCTCGACGGGCAGCGGGAAGGCGCCGAGGCGCGTGACGAGCTTGCTCTCGTCGGCGATGCACACGAACTCCCGCGCTACCGCCGCCACGATCTTCTCGCGCGTGAGCGCGCCACCACCGCCTTTCACCAGTTCGAGCGCGCTGTTCGCCTCGTCCGCGCCATCGACGTAGATGTCCACGCCGTCCACCGCGTTCAGATCGAAGACAGGTATGCCGTGCGCGCGCAGGCGCTCGGCAGAGGCTTCCGAGCTTGCCACCGTGGCCTCGATCTGTGCGCGGATGCCGGCCAGAAGGTCAATGAAGCAGTTGGCGGTGGAGCCCGTGCCGATGCCGATCACGGCCTTGTCGCCCACGCGCGAGCGCACGTAGTCGAAGGCGGCTTTTGCGACGTCCTGCTTGAGTTCCGCCTGCGTTTTCATCGTGCTCTCCCGGCCTGGACTGCGATCGCGCGAGCTTAGCCGAATTGCCAGCAAAAGGCCGCGAGCGGTGGCGCCTGCGGAGCCCGCTGACTACCATCACGGCCACACCCGACCCGGCAGCAGTCCCATGCCCGATTCCTACATCAAGCGCATCCTCGACGCCCGCGTCTACGACGTCGCCATCGAGAGTCCCATCGACGAGGCGCGTCGCCTGTCTGCGCGCCTCGGCAACCGCGTTCTGCTGAAACGCGAGGACCTGCAGCCGATCTTCTCCTTCAAGCTGCGCGGTGCCTACAACAAGATGGCCGGGCTCTCGGCCGCCGAGCGTGCGCGCGGCGTGATCACGGCCTCTGCGGGCAATCATGCGCAGGGCGTAGCCCTTGCCGCCGAGCGCATGAAGATCAAGGCCACGATCGTGATGCCGCGCACCACGCCCGAGATCAAGGTCTCGGCGGTGCGCAGCCGCGGGGCCAAGGTGGTGTTGCATGGCGATGCCTACGACGAGGCCTCGACCTATGCGCGCAAGCTCGAGAAGGAGAAGCAGCTCTGCTACGTGCACCCCTACGACGATCCGGACGTGATCGCCGGGCAGGGCACGGTGGGCATGGAGATCCTGCGGCAGGTCTCCAGCGGGCTCGATGCGGTGTTCGTTCCCTGCGGTGGCGGCGGATTGCTCGCCGGCGTGGCGGCCTTCATCAAGTACGTGCGCCCGCAGGTGAAGGTGATCGGTGTGGAGCCCGACGACGCGGCCTGCCTTTATGAAGCGCTGAAAGCCAACAAGCGCGTGGTGCTCTCGCAGGTGGGGCTGTTCGCCGATGGCGTGGCCGTGGCGCAGATCGGCAAGGAAACCTTCCGCGTGATCCGCCACACGGTGGACGAGGTGATCACCGTCAGCACCGACGAGATGTGCGCGGCCATCAAGGACATCTTCGATGACACCCGCTCCATCGCCGAGCCTGCGGGCGCCTTGGCGCTGGCAGGACTCAAGAAATACGTCGAGCGCGAGGAAGTGCGCGACCAGACACTGCTTGCGATCGATTCCGGCGCGAACACGAATTTCGACCGCCTGCGCCACATCTCGGAGCGCACCGAGATCGGCGAGAAACGCGAAGCCGTCTTCAGCGTCACGATCCCCGAGATGCCAGGCAGTTTCCGCGCCTTCTGCAGCGCCATCGGGCGCGGACGCTCCATCACGGAATTCAATTACCGCTACGCAGACTCTGGTGCCGCGCACATTTTCGTCGGCGTGCAGGTCGCGCCCGGTGGCGGCGATCGGCAGATGCTGGTCGAGGACCTCCACCAGAAGGGCTACCCGGTGGTGGACCTCACCGATAACGAGATGGCGAAACTCCACGTGCGCTACATGGTGGGTGGCCACGCGCCCGTCGAGGGGCTCGAGGAGATCGTCTACCGTTTCGAATTCCCCGAGCGCCCCGGTGCTTTGCTCAATTTCCTGAACACGCTCGACCCCGACTGGAACATCTCGATGTTCCACTACCGCAACCACGGTGCCGCGTTTGCGCGTGTGCTGGTGGGCTTCCAGGTACCATCGGGCGCGCGCGGCAAACTCGCGGAATTCTTCGCCCGCACGCTCGAGGCCAACAGCATCTACAGCTACTGGGACGAGACCGAGAACCCCGCCTACCGGCTCTTCCTCGCAGCGTCGTAGCCCCTCTTCCCGTAGGAGCGGGCCATGCCCGCGACAGCCCTTCCGTAGGAGATTCTATGTTGCGAGGCAACCCCCAGAGCGCATTTCGGGCTGATAGTCACACTCGTTCTTCATGAGGGTAAAGGCGACTCGGGCGAGCTTTCGCGACAAGGCAACGAGG
>CAIXOY010000329.1 GCA_903921135.1 uncultured Gammaproteobacteria bacterium | reverse complement strand
CGCAGAACACACCCGCCGGCCCGTTGCCGTCGCGCGCGTGTGCGATGGCCTTGCCGGCGGCCTCGTAGACCGCGAAGAAATCCGAACCGTCGGCCACGAACACCGGGAAACCGAAGGCCTCGGTGCGCGCCTTGAGATCCTTGCAGCCCACCGCGTAATTGATGCTGGTGTGCTCGGAGTAGTAGTTGTTCTCGATGACGAAGACCGCCGGCACTTTCAGCACCACCGCGAGGTTCATCGCCTCGAAGCAGGTGCCCTGGTTCACCGAGCCGTCGCCGCTGAAGGAGATGGCGACGTTGTCGTTGCCGCGGATTTTTGCGGCGAGCGCCGCGCCCACCGAGATCGGCGGGCCGCCGGCCACGATGCCGTTCGCGCCCAGGATGCCCTGGTCGATGTCGGCGATGTGCATGCTGCCGCCCTTGCCCTTGCAGAGACCCTCGGAGGAGCCCCAGAGCTCTTTCATCATGCCGATGACGTCAGCACCCTTGGCGATGCAGTGCCCGTGGCCGCGGTGCGTGCTGATGATGGTGTCACCGGTGCCGAGGTGCTCGCACACGCCGACGGCGTTCGCTTCCTGCCCCGCGTAGAGGTGCGTGAAACCGGCGATCTGGCCGTTCATGATCTCGGCGTGGGCGCGGTCTTCGAAGACCCTGATGATGCGCATCTGGCGATACGCCCTCAGCAGTTGCTCTCTGGTCAGTGGCATCGTGTGTTCTCCGTGTCGACGGTGTTGCGGCAGGCCGTAGCCGGTGCTGCCGGGGTATGTGTGCGTAAGCGGCTCATCGCTGCAGGCGTACCACCTGCGCGGGCGCGAGCACCTCGCTGATCTGGCGATGCATGTTCTGTACGCCGGGCTCGTTGCGTCCGATATGCACGCGGCGCTCGATCCCCGAATCGACCGCCACCTGCATCTTCTCGACCAGCGCGTAGTCCTCGCGCACGGCCACGTCATTGATCATCTGGAAGAAGGCTTCCATCTGCTCGCGCGCCTCGGCCGTCTGCGGCAATTCGGGCACGAACATGCTGTGGTAGACCACCGAGCGGCGCTGGTCGATGGGGTACACGCGCCAGGTCTGGAAGTGGTCGCCCACAACGAAGATCACGGTGTTGGGGAAGAGGTAGTTCACGAAGGAGACGTTGTCGCGGATGTTCCAGTCCCGCTCGTCCTGCCCTCGCAGCGCCTCGATGCCGATGCGCGGCGAACTCAGGCTGTGGTTGCGCCCGTACTGCCGGTAATGGCAGATGTTGTTGTAACTCATCGTGGCGATGGTGTCGGGGTGCAGCGCGTCGAAGTGGTAGAACTCGTGGAAGGTGTCCATGTTCAGCTTCCAGTTGATCGCGGTCTCCACGCGCTTGATGCCGAACAGATGATGCCGGTCGAATCCGAAGCCGCTCATGGTGGCACCGATGCCGCCCAGCACGTCGTTAACGTCGAAGTGCAGTTCGGGGTTGGGCATCACGAAGATGAGGCCGTCTTTTTCCTGCACATCGAGAGGGCGCAGTCCAAGGGTCGCGCGGTCGAGTTCGTTGAAGCCCTCTTTGCCGAAGGGCAGGCCGACCAGATTGCCGTCGAGGTCGTAGCTCCAGCCGTGGTAGGGGCAGGAGAGCAGGCGGTTCTTGCGCGCCTGTCCGCAGCCCTCTCCGAGCGGCGCGCCGCGGTGACTGCAGATGTTCACAAACGCTGCGAGCGAGCGGTCTTCGCGCCGCACCACCAGGATCGGGATGCCGGTGTCGCCGAAGGCGTAGAAATCGCCGGGCTCTGGCAGCATGCAGCTCGGGCCCACGAACTGTGCGTGGTTGCGGAAGAGTTCGCTGCGCTCGCGCTGGAAGAGGCCGGGGTCCGCGTATGCCGCGGCGTCGAGTTGCATCACCGATTCGGTGAGCGAGGTGCTTCTGCGCTCGACCATGTCGAGCAGGATGCGCGCTTCGTCGAGGAGTTGTTCGTGCTGCATGGCTGCCCCCTGCGGCTCAGAGTCCGAGCACGGACTTGGCGATGATGTTGCGCTGCACCTCGTGCGAGCCGCCGAAGATCGAGGCGGCGCGGCCGTTCAGGTAACGCCCGAGGAAGCCCGCAGCCAGCGCCGGTAGGCCCGTGTCGGTCGCGGCGGTCGTCGCGATGTCATTCGTGAACACCAGCGCGCGATGCCCCAGCAGATCGATGCCCAGTTCGTGGATGCGCTGCTCGATATCGACCGTGGCGATCTTCAGCACGGAGGACTCCGCGCCCGGGTTGCCGCCTGCGGCGATCGTGGCGAGGACGCGCAGCTCGCTCATCTCGAGCGCGGTGATGTCGATCTCGATGCGCGCGATCCGCTTGCGGAAGTGTGCGTCTGCGTCGAGTTCGGGATCGTCGCGCCGCATGTCGGCAAGCAGGGTCTTCAGGAGCCCGAGGTCGTGCTGTCGCAGCGCTGCTGTGCTGCCGCCGCCGCGCTCGAACTCGAGCAGATACTTCGCGCAGCTCCAGCCCTTGCCCTCTTCGCCCACCAGATTCGCGACGGGCACTGCCACGTCCTGGAAGAAGACCTGGTTCACCTCGTGGCTCATGCCCATCGTGATGATGGGGTGGATCTCGATGCCGGGCAGATCGAGTGGCACCAGCAAAAAGCTGATGCCCTGCTGCGGTTTTCCGCTGTTGTCGGTGCGCACCAGACAGAAGATGTGGTCTGCGAAGTGCCCGTGCGTCGTCCAGAGCTTGCTGCCGTTCAGGATGTAGTGATCGCCGCGCCGCTCCGCGCGCAGCTGCAGGCTCGCGAGATCCGAACCCGAGCCGGGCTCCGAGTAGCCTTGGCACCAGTAGTGCTCTCCGCTCAGGATTTTCGGCAGGTAGTGGCGCTTCTGCTCTTCGGTGCCGAAGGCGAGCAGCACCGGTGCCAGCATGCCGAGCCCGAGTGGCACCAGCCGCGGCGCACCTGCGCGGTAGCACTCGAGATCGAAGACGTAGCGCTGCGTGGGCGTCCAGCCGGTGCCGCCCCATTCCACAGGCCATGAGGGCACGGCCCAGCCGCGCCGCGCGAGGATTGCCTGCCATTCCAGCGTGATCTCGCGATCAACGAAGACGGTGGTGGTGAGGCGAGTGGCCTCGATCAGACGTTCGGGGAGGTTTTCGCACAGGAAATCACGCACTTCCTGCTGGAAGGCGAGGTCGTCCGCGCTGAGCTCCAGATTCATGAGCGTGGTTCCCTGCGACCGGGGCGCGCTAGAGCGTGCCCATCGCCCAGCGGATGCCGCGGCGCAGCAGTTCGTAGTACTCGGGGGTTTTCCAGGAGCCTAGCTCCACCTCGGGGTACTCCTCGATCAGCGGCTGCATATCGTATTTGCCGCGGCAAT
>CAIXOY010000328.1 GCA_903921135.1 uncultured Gammaproteobacteria bacterium | reverse complement strand
CGGCGGGATAGCGCGGCCCGCTGCGCGCGAAGTAATTGACGCCGAACATCCTGAAAAGTTTTTCCTGCGTCCAGATGGTGCCTTTCGGGAGGCCGGTCGTGCCGCCCGTGTACATCAGGAATCGGTCATCGGGATCCTCGGAATACTGCGGCGGATTCGGCGTGGAGGCCGTCGCGATGTCGTGCCGGATTCCCTGCATGCCTGCGGGAACAGGGGCCTCGCCGATCAGGATGCAGGCGACGAGGTCGGGGAGTTGCTCGGTGATGTCCGCCAGGCGGTCTGCGAATTCAGCACCCAGGAACACCGCGCGGCTGTCGGAATTGGCAAAGACATGACGCAACTCGCCCGTGGTGTAGCGGAAGTTGACGTTGACATGCACCGCACCGATCTGCAGGACAGCGAGCAGCCCCTCCACATACTCGGGACAGTTGCGCGAATAAAACGCCACCCTGTCGCCGCGCTGGATGCCGAGCGCCTGAAGATGAGCGCACAGATTTGCCACGCGCCGACGCAAATCGCCCCACGTCGTCTTGCGCCCGGTATGGAAATCGACAATGGCCACGCGCTCTGCAGGCACATGCTCCAGGGATTGACGCAACACCGTGCCGAGATGCCAACGCATGCGAGGTCCCACGTGGTTGTTGTTCGGGGAGGGCTGCTATCCTCCGGCGCGTCCGGCGGCGGCGAAAATCCGAGCGCCGAGCACGATAACTCCGGGCGGGGATCATATGGCTGCACACGATAGAACTCCATTGCTCGTGGGCGTCGGTCAATACACAGACCACATGCATGCCGACAGCTACGCGGCCTTGTCGCCGCAGGCCCTGGCAGCGCGGGCATCTGCAGCCGCACTGGCAGACACCGGTTGTGAGGGCATGGCGCGGTATCTGGACGTGATCGCAGCAGTGCGCACGGTCGCGGACTCCGTGACCGAGGAGCAACGCCAGATGCTCGCGCCGTTCGGAGGGCCCGACAATTTCCCGCGCGCAGTGGCAGCGCGCATAGGTGCCGAACCGCGCCTCGCGATCTACTCGGTTGCCTGCGGTGACGAACCGCAGGTGCTGGTGGCAGAGATGTCGCAGCGCATCCGCAACGGCGAGTTCGAGGCCGTGCTGCTCTGCGGAGCAGAAGCGGCCGCCACCACGCGCAGCGCGCAGCGGACGGGCGGCAGCATCGACTGGTCGGAACGCGTGGGCGGGCAGTGCGAGGATCGCGGCAAGGGCACCAGCGACCTGCTCTCGGCAGAGCTGGAAGCCCACGGCATGGAGATGCCGCTGTGGGTCTATCCGCTTTTCGAAAACCGTCGCCGCCACGTCTCCGGGCAGACATCCGCAGACTACGCGGCCGGAATGGGCAAGCTGCTCGAGCGATTCAATACCGTGGCCGTGGACAACCCCTACGCAACGCACCGCGAAGCGCTTACAGCGGAACAGATCAGCGCTGTCACGCGGGACAATCGCCTGGTGTCGGAGCCTTACACCAAGTGGATGGTGGCGAAGGACGGCGTCAACCAGGGTGCGGCGGTGGTGCTGACATCGGCGGGTCTGGCGCGACAGCTCGGCATTCCGGAACAGCGCTGGATATACCCGCTGAGCCATGCGCAGGGACTCGAGCGGCCCTTGCTCGAGCGCCCCGATCTGGCGGACTCGCCGATGCTTCGGTACACCTATCTGAAGGCGCTGGAGCGCGCCGGCATCAGCGCAGCAGCACTCAGCCATTTCGATCTCTACAGCTGCTTTCCGATCGTCGTCTCGCTGGCACTGGAAGCCATGGGCATCACGCATGAGGATCCACGGCCGCTGACCGTCACCGGGGGTCTGCCGTTTTTCGGCGGGCCGGGAAACAACTATTCCATGCATGCCATCGCGTCGATGGTCGAAGCGCTGCGGAAGCATCCCGACCGCATCGGGCTCGTGGGCACCAACGGTGGCTATCTCTCACGGCACGCCGTCGGCATCTACGGCAGCGTTGCGCCGCGCAATGACGAGGGGCTTGCGGGCAGCGAGTCACCACTCACGCTGGCGCAAGAGCCGGCGCCGCTGTTCGAGCCCTCGCCCGCAGGGAGCGGCATCATCGAGTCCTTTGCCGTATTGCCCGGCACCCACGGCGCGATCATCGGCCGGCTTGCCTCCTCGGGCAGGCGCTTCATCGCGCGTTGCAGAGACGCCGAGGCAGTACGCCAACGGATGCTCGAGGCCGACCCGATCGGTCAGGCGGTTGCCCTCACGCAATCAGGCGAACACGTGGAGTTTTCGTTCATCAGCGCATGAGCACGCAGGAAGCAGACTCGCTCAGCGGACACAACGCGGAGATCTCCGCGCAACGTCCGTTGGCGGAACCGGAGAAGGATGTGCCGCCGTGGGTGATATTCCACCTGCCGCACGACTCAACGCTCATACCCGCTGAGCTGCGCGCGCAGTTCCTGCTCACGGACGAGGAGCTGCAGCAGGAGCTCTGTCGCATGACGGACCACCTCACCCATGCGCTCTTCTGTGCGGACGCTCGCGCAGGCACGGTGGTGCGGGCCCGCGTCAGCCGGCTGGTCGTGGACGTCGAGAGATTCGCCGACGACGCGCGGGAGCCGATGGCGGCGCGGGGGATGGGCGCCATTTACCGGAAGACCTCTTCCCTTGCGCCCTTGCGTCGGCAGCTCACGGAGGAAGAGCGCTCGTCGCTCATGCGCGAGTGGTATCACCCGCACCATGTGGCGCTGGAAGAGGCGGTGTGTTCAGCGCTGGAGCGCCATGACCGCTGCCTGGTGCTCGACTGCCACAGCTTTCCCGCAGAGCCCCTGCCCTACGAGCAGCGCGATCCTGCAAGCATCCGACCGGACATCTGCATCGGAACGGATGATTTCCACACGAGCGAGGCCACGGTCCGCGCCTTCGTCTCCGCGTTCAGCCGCCAGGGCTGGAGCGTGGCATTGAATCAGCCTTTCGAAGGCGCTCTGGTGCCGGCGAGCAGGTATCGTCGGGACACGCGCGTCTCTGCTGTGATGGTCGAAATCAACCGCGGGCTTTATCTGCACGAGGGCG
>CAIXOY010000327.1 GCA_903921135.1 uncultured Gammaproteobacteria bacterium | reverse complement strand
CGTCGGCATTACGGCCGGGGCTTCCGCGCCCGAAGTATTGGTGAACGAGCTCATCGCGCGGTTGCGTGCGCTCGGTGCGGGCGAAGTGCGCGCGCTGGAGGGCATCGAAGAGGCCGTGGTGTTCTCGTTGCCGCGCGAACTGGCGCGCGCGCAGCCGGACGGCACGCACTGAGCAGGACCGGGACATCCGCTGATGCCCAAGGCCCTGTGCAATACGCTCGTCTCGATCCGCGAGCTCACGCTTACCGCGAGTCCGTTCCTGCTGCTGGCGGCGCTGCTGCTCGCCGCCGCCTACTATCTGCTCGATCCGAACCCGCCCAAGCGGGTGGTGCTCGCCACGGGGCCCGAACGCAGCGACTATGCCGAATTCGGCAAACGCTATGCGGCAGCGCTCAAGCGCTACGGCATCGAAGTGGTGCTGCAGCCCACCGCCGGCTCGGCCGACAACCTGCGCCGGCTGCAGGATCCGGCTGAGGACGTCGATTTCGGCTTCGTCCAGGGCGGCTCAGGCACGGTGGCGGGCGAAGACGATGACGACGGTGCCGCAGGCGCTGATGATGCGAGCGGCAATCCGGCCTTCGAGCTGCGCTCGGTAGGCAGCCTCTTCTACGAGCCGATCTGGATCTTCTATCGCGAGGAGGCGGCGCGGCGCCTGCCCGGACGGAGCCTCGCGCGTCTGGATCAGCTGAAGGGCTGGCGTGTTCACCTGGGCGAACGCGGCGATGGCGCGCCGCGCCTGATGCGCAAGCTGCTTGCGGCCAACGGCTTCCCGGCAGGCGTGCCGCCGCTCGACGATCTGGACGAGACCGAGGCAGTGGTCGCCTTTCTCGCCGGGAAGCTTGATGCGATCGTGCTCGTGGCGGCTCCGGAATCGCCGATGGTCCAGATGCTGCTGCGCACGCCGAAGGTGAGGCTCTACGAATTTCTGCAGGCCGATGCCTACGAACGGCGTTTTCCCTACCTGCATCCGGTGCTTCTGCCGCGCGGCGTGGTCGATCTCGCGCGCGACATTCCGGTGCGCGAGATGCGCCTCATCGCACCGACGGCGATGCTGGTTGCGCGCGAGGATACCCACCCGGCGCTCGTCCAGCTCTTCGTGCAGGCGGCAGCGCGCATCCACGCGGGCGCGGGATGGTTCGCGCGGCCCGGCCAGTTTCCCTCGGCCCAGGGCAGCGAGTTTCCGCTGGATGACGAAGCCGAGCGCTACTACACCAAGGGGCGTCCGTTCCTGCAGAGCTGGCTGCCGTTCTGGCTCGCCAACCTGATCGACCGCATGTGGGTCGTGCTGTTCTCCATCGTCGCGATGCTGATTCCGCTCTCGCGCGTGGTGCCGCCGCTCTACCAGTTCCGCGTTCGGTCACGGATCTTCCGCTGGTACCGCAATCTGCGGCGCATCGAAGATCGCGTGTCCGACCCGGGCGCATCGCCCGCGGATCTTCTGGAGGAAATCGAGCAACTCGACGCGCGGGCGGGACGCATCCTCGTGCCGCTTTCCTATGCGGAGGAGCTGTACAACCTGCGCAACCATATCGACCGTGTGCGCGCGCACCTGAAGGCGCGCATGGAGCCGGCAGTATCGGAGGGCACTGCGGGCGCTGCCAAGAATAGATAGTAACGTAATTGTTACTATCTTTGGCGAGGTCGGTCCGTTTTCGCCCTGCCGCGCGCCGCGCTTACTTCGCGGGCGGCTTCGGCTTCACCATCAGCCGGCTGGAGCGCGGCTTCAGCACGGCCTTGGGAAAGACTTCGCTCGCGG
>CAIXOY010000326.1 GCA_903921135.1 uncultured Gammaproteobacteria bacterium | reverse complement strand
TGGTCGCGCACCTCACGTTCAATTTCCCCGAACTGCTGCTGGTGCAACTCGCGGTGATCCTGCTGATCGGCCAGTACACGGGCTACCGCCTGATGGAGCTGCGCCGCTTCCGCCCGATGCTGGAGAACCGCTGAGGTGTTCCTGGCGAACCCTTTCCGCCTGCGGGAGACCGGCCTGCTCGGCATGAACGAGCGGAACACGTTCATCGCGCGCTACAACCAGCGCCGCCTGTACCCGCTGGTAGACGACAAACTGAAGACCAAGATGCTCGCCGAGCAACACGGTCTTGCCGTCGCCAAGCTCTACGGCGTGGTGCGCGAGCAGCATCAGGTCGAGGTGATCGAGAAAACCCTCGAACAGCTCGACAGCTTCGTGATCAAGCCGAGCCGCGGCAGTGGCGGCAAGGGCATCAAGGTGATCATCGGCCGCCGTGGCGAGAACTGGGTGAAATCGAGCGGCGACGAAGTCACCCGCCTCGATATCACGCGGCATATCTCGAACATCCTGAGCGGCCTCTACAGCCTGGGCGGCAAACCCGACGTGGCAATGATCGAGGCGCTGGTCGCGATGGATCCGCAGTTCGAGGGCCTGAGCTACGAGGGCATCCCCGACATCCGCATCATCGTGTTCTGCGGCTACCCCGTGATGTCGATGATGCGGCTCGCCACGCACGTCTCGGACGGCAAGGCGAACCTGCACCAGGGCGCGGTGGGCGTGGGACTGGACCTCGGCACGGGGAAAGCGCTTTTTGCGGTGCAGTACAACCGGCCCTGCAAGCTGCACCCGGACACCGGGCTTCCGCTGAACACGCTCGTGATCCCCCACTGGCATGAGCTGATGTGCCTTGCGGCGAGTTGCTACGAAATCACGGGGCTTGGCTATCTGGGCGCCGACATCGTGATCGACCAGCAGCGCGGCCCGCTCATCATGGAGCTGAACGCACGGCCCGGGCTCTCGATACAGATCGCCAACAACACCGGGCTCTCGCCGCGCATCCGCCGGATAGCACGCGAGTCGAAACTGGTGTCGCGCAGTGTCGAGGAACGCGTGGCCTACAGCATGCGCGAGTTCTGTTCGGAACCCTCCGCGAGCGCCGCTGTCTGAGCCTGTACACCCACACCTCCCTGCAGGTACTTCCGATGAAACGCCCCGTCGCCATCACCGTGGCAGCCGTCATGTCGTTCAGCCTCATGGCGCCGCTCGCCCTTGCCGCAGAGCCTGCCGCCCCCGCGCCGGACGCAAAGAAAGAAAGCAAGCTCCCTGAAGGCGCGCTGCGCTGCGTCAGCCTGCCCCAGATCCGCAACACACGGGTGGTGGATGCACAGACCATCCTCTTCGAGATGGGCGGCAAGAAAACACTCGCCAACCGCCTTCCCCGCAAATGCCCCGGTCTCGCCTTTGAAAAGCGCTTCGCCTACAAGACCAGCCTGAACCAGCTCTGCAACACCGACGTGATCACCGTGATCACCAGCATCGGCGCGGGCGCGAGTTGCGGCTTGGGTTACTTCGAACCGTGGGTGGCGCCGGAGCAGGTTGGCGGGCAACCCGGCGACGGCAAGCTCGAGCCGGCGGCAACGCCGTCCAAGTAGAGTCCTTAACGACCGGCGCCCCGCACTGCGCGGGGCGCAGAGCGCGGCTCAGGCGAACTGCGCGTCCCCCACGAAGGGGTTGCTCTGACGCTCGCGCCCGAAGCTGGAGCGCGGACCGTGCCCCGGCACGAAGACCACGTCATCGCCCAAGGGCCAGAGCCGGCCGCGGATCGACTCGAGCAATTGCTGGTGGTCACCACCCGGCAAGTCGGTGCGCCCGATGGAGCCGGCAAAGAGCACATCCCCTACGATCGCGAAACGCTGCTCGCGCGAGAAGAACACCACATGCCCTGGTGTGTGGCCAGGGCAGTGGTAGACCTCCAGACTGCACTCGCCCACGGTGACGGTGTCGCCGTTCTCGAGCCAGCGGTCGGGGGTAAATGTCTCGGCCTCGGCAAAGCTGAACATGCGGCTCTGCTCGGGCAGGCCTTCGATCCAGAAAGCATCGCCCTGCTGCGGCCCCTCGATACGCACATCCTCTTCCCGCGCCAGCACCGCCGTGGCACCGGCATGGTCGATATGGGCATGGGTGAGCAGGATCTTCTCGAGCGTAGCATCGGCCTTTTGCAGCACGGCGCGAATGCGGTCCAGATCGCCGCCCGGATCGATCACCGCCGCGCGACGCGTACGCTCGCAGACCAGTACTGAGCAGTTCTGCTCGAAGGGCGTGACGGGGGTGACGAAAACCTTGAGTGGCATGTGCTGCGTCCGGTGACAGGATCCGCGCCCAGCATAACAGCGGCAAGGGGCCGGCCCGAAGAAGCCGATTGACGCTCGCGACGCGGCGTTCCTATATTGCGGCGACGCGGGCCCCGGACATCTGTCCGCAGCCTTTCACAACAAATAAAACCCGAGGGTTCCGCCATGCGCACACGTCACTGCCCGCGCCTCCTTGCCGTTGCCATTGCAGCCGTGATCGCTCCGGCGGCCGCATTGGCCCAACTCGAAGAAATCATCGTCACCGCGCAGAAGCGCGAGGAATCCGTGCAGGACGTCCCCATCGCCGTCACGGCCTTCGACATGGAAGCACTCGAGGCCCAGCAGATCGTCACCTTCGGTGACTTCCGCTTCGCGGTGCCCAACGTCTCCTTTGCCAAAGGCAATTTCACGGGCAACAACTTCTCGATCCGCGGCATCGGCAGCCCCGCCGTTGCGGCGGGCTCGGACTCCGGTGTGGAAGTGAGCGTGAACGAAGTGCCGGTGCTGTTCCCGCGCCTCTTCGAGACCGCGTTCTTCGATGTGCAGCAGGTCGCGGTCCTGCGCGGCCCGCAGGGCACGCTCTTCGGTCGCAACTCCACCGGCGGCGCGATCAACATGATCACCAACACCGCCGACCCCTCGGAGTTGAGCGGCTACGTGCAGGGCCAGTACGGCGATTACCAGCACCAGCAGGTCGAGGGCGCGGTCAACGTGCCGCTCGGTGACACGGTCGCGGTGCGTCTGGCGGGCCTCTCCCTCACCCGGGACGGCTATACCAAGAACGTGGCGCCCGGCGGTGACGACGTGGACGACCGCGACCAGTACGCCCTGCGCGGCTCCATCCGCTGGCTGCCCACCGAGAACACCACCATCGATCTCATGGGCTCGTACTTCAAGGAAGACAGCAGCCGCACCCGCGCTCAGAAGCAGATGTGTCACAACGACCCGACGGCCACGCTGGGCTGCCTGCCCGATGAGCTGCGTTTCGAGAACGTGAACCCGCTCGCGCAAGTGACGGGGTTGTTGCCCAACCGCCTGAGCATCCTTGCGCCGACGCCCGGCATCAGCAACAACCCTGCCGGCAACCCCGACGACCTGCGCGAGGTAGCGCTGGACTTCGCGCCGATCTACAAGGCCGACGAGACCCTCGTCACGCTCAAGCTCGCGCACGAGACCGACAACTACAGCTTCACCGCCGTGGCGGGCTACCAGGACACATCGGTGTCGTCGCGGTCCGACTACACCATGAACGTGGGGCAGACAGCCGCGCCGTCTCCGTTCCTCGCGCGGTTCGCGCCGGTGGCCTATCAGCGGTATTTCTCGACCGGCTGCTTGCCCATCTCCGTGCCATCTGACTCCGCCACCGGCTCCGTGGGCGGGAACATCGGGAACTGCAGCAACGTCCTGGACGCCTATGACCAGTCGAACCAGGAAACCGACCAGCGCAGCCTGGAGCTGCGCATGCAGTCGAACTACGACGGCATGTTCAACTTCACCGCGGGTGTCTTCCACATGGACGCCGACACCTTCAACGAGTACTGGGTGATCGCGACGGGCCTCGATTACTTCGCTCTGGTCTTCCCGGAAGTTCCCAAGGCACTCGGCGGCCTCGGCAAACCCGGCGAGGGACTCGTGGGGCCCAGCTACACCAACCGCACCAACGGCTATGAACTCGACTCGAACGCGGTTTTCGGCGAAACCTATTTCCAGCTGAAGGACGACCTGAAACTCACCCTGGGCGCCCGCTACTCGATCGACAAGAAAGACATCGACGACGTCCAGTACCTCTTCAACCAGTACAGGGAGCCGGCCACCGGGACTCTCACCTTCGTGACCGCACCTTTCGGTTCCAATACAACCATCCCGAACGTGAGGCCACGCGTAGACGATGCCGAGTGGAAGAAGTTCACCGGCCGCGTTGTGCTCGACTGGAGCCCGGAACTGGAGGCTACCGATTCGACGCTGGTGTACGCATCGTATTCACGCGGCTACAAAGGCGGCGGCTTCAACCCGCCCTTCGACCCGGCGCTCTACCCGGACAGCCAGGCCACCTTCGAACCCGAGTACATCAACGCCTTCGAAGTGGGCACCAAGAACGTGCTCGCTGACGGCACTCTGCAGGCGAACCTCTCGGCGTTCTTCTACGACTACAAGGGCCTGCAGGTCTCGAAGATCATCAACCGCACTTCCTTCAACGAGAACACCGACGCCGAGATCTACGGACTCGAGTCGGAGTTCGTGTGGGCGCCCAGCGAGCAACTGCGTTTCAACGCGAACATCTCGTACCTGCATACCGAGATCAAGGATTTCGCCAGCGTAGACACCCGCGACCCGACCGACGGCCGCTCCGACGTCACGCTGATCAAGGACAACGTGAACGCCTCGAACTGCGTGGTGAACCACAACGGCGCGGGCGCGCCCACGCTGCCGGCGAACGGGCCCGCCGACGACCGCATCCAGGGTTGCGCGGCCCTCGCAGCAACGCTGCCCGCGCCTTACACGGTATCGGACGGCGTGGCGGTGGATCTGTCGGGCAACCAGCTCATCAACTCGCCGGAATTCACAGTGAGCCTGGGGGCCCAGTACAGCTTCGTGCTGCCGGCGAGCTACATCCTCACCACGCGTGTCGATTACTACTGGCAGGACTCGATGTACGGCCGCATCTTCAACAAGCCGATCGACAAGATCGAGTCCTGGGATCTGTGGAACGCCCAGGCAACGCTGAGCTCCCCGAATCGTGACTGGTTCGTGCGGGCCTTCGTGAAGAACATCGCTGACGAGAACAACGTCGTGGGGATGTACGTGACCGACCCCTCCGCAGGGCTCTTCACG
>CAIXOY010000325.1 GCA_903921135.1 uncultured Gammaproteobacteria bacterium | reverse complement strand
CTTGGTGGTCATCTGGGCGAGCGAGGGCTCGCCCGCGGTGTCCTGTTTGCGGTCAGCCTCGAACTCCATGTGCGAGCGCTCGAAGAGGCCGAGGAGGTGGGTGGTGCGATCGGGATCGATGGCATCGAAGCCCTTCTGGTCGAAGACGAACTGGCCGCCGAACTTGCGCTGCCATTCCTTCACCAGATTGCGGCCGTCACCACGCGCTCCTTTTGCACCGTTGTCTTCAGGGTCTTTGGCCGAGCGCGGCAGGAACTTCGCGCGGCCACCGCCCAATACCACCTCGATCCCGTCACCGATGCCGCCCTTGCCGAAGCGGTCGACCAATTGCGAGGCGATGTCCGGTACCGTGGCGCCGGCGGGGCGGTCTGTGTCGGCCTCCCAGTCGCGCGCGGCGGTGTGCGAGTAGGTGGCGCCCGGCGTGGCGTGGGTGATGCGGGCGGTGCTCACGATGCCAGTGGCGAGCCCGGCTTTCTCGGCGAGTTCGAGCAAGGTCTCCTGCGCGGCCGCTGCCACCTTCTGTGCGGATGGCTCCTGTGCGGTGATGTTGCCGGCCACGCTCAGCACGCCGTCCAGTGTTTTCACGCCCGTCATCATGGCGCTCATGGTGGGTGCCGAGTCCGATACCTGCTGGTTGACCGTATAGGTCTTCGACAGCGCGAGGTGCGGGAACTGCTCGAAGGACAGGGAGTTCTCCTCGCCGCGCTCCCCGCGCAGCTGGCCCTCGAGTATCCGCGCTGCAGTGACCGTGGAGACGCCCATGCCATCGCCCACGAAGATGATCACGTTCCGCGCGCGCTCGGGCCCCCCAGGTGACCAGCTGCGCGCCTTGCGCAGTGCGATCTCGCCTTGCTGTTTCCACCAGGCAGGATCGGCATCGCTGCTCGGCGGCGGAAGGGGCGATTCGGCAATGGCAGAAGCGGCGAGAAAGAGTGCCGCAGCACAGCAGAGAGCGGTTTTCACAGTGTTTACCCCGTTAGCAGGACGGTCGCGTACATCCAACCGCCACTCCATGACACATCGACGACAGCTGCCGGCCGCGCAACGTGCGAAAGGCTCGCCACGCGCGGCGCTTTTGTGGAGTATCGCGCCTCTGGAGGATGCCTGTCATGCGCCCCGAGCCTGATGAACCCGGCCGAGCATCGCGAGCGAGCCTGCGATCACGCGGTGTACGTGCCCTGCGCCTGTGCGCCGCGGTTGCCGTGCTGCTGCTCTCCGCCGCCTGCTCGGTGGTGGGGGTGCTCTACGAGCGCCTTGATCTGCTGCTCGGGCTGGAAGCAGAGAGCTGGCTCGACCTCGATGGCGAGCAACTGCACACGTTCCGCCATGCGGTACGCCAGCGCGTCGAAGAGAACCGCCGCGAGGAATTGCCGCACTACATCGCCTTTCTCGAACTCGCCGCCACCCGCGTGGCCTCGCCGCCGGATGCCGCGACGCTGCAGGCCGATGCCGAGTCTTTGCGTCTCCTGTTGCGTGACACCATCCGCCGCAGTCTTCCCTTGGTGGCCGACACGCTCGTCTTGCTGCGGCCCGGGCAGATCCGGCACCTCGAGGAGCAATTCGCGCAAAGCAATGCCGAGTACGCCGAGGAGTACATGGAGCTCTCGCCCGAGCGCTTCCGCAAGAACCGGCTGCGGCGCTCGCGCGAGGCCGTCGAGCGCTGGACGGGGCGGCTGGACGCCACGCAGCGTGAGCGGGTGGTGTCTCTCGTTGATACTGTGCCGGACGGTTCTGCCGCCTGGAGTGCCTATTCGATGGGCTGGCAGCAATCGCTGCTGACGGAGTTGCGCGCGGGCGCCGGGCGCGATCGCCTGCTCGGGCTGCTGCAGACCTGGTGGACGACGGATGCGGCGATGGAGCCTGCCTATGTCGCGCAACTCGAGAACAACCGGCGCCTGATCGCCGACTCGCTTGCGAGCCTTCTGCCCACGCTGAGCGATCGGCAGCGCGCCCGGGCCGCGCGGGAATTCCGCGAACTGGCCGCCGATCTGCGCGAACTGCAGCGCCCACTGCAGGGCGGGGAAGGGCAGTGATCTGCCCGTCGTATCAATTGCCAATACGGAGTGCACACGATGAAACGCCGGAGCCTCTTCACCCTGCTTGCCGCCGCCGGGCTCGTTTCGCGCGCGCACGCCGCGCCCGAG